>NZ_JBHVYI010000062.1:0-51996 GCF_042880975.1 Streptomyces sp. NPDC058289 | reverse complement strand
GCGCGAGAACACCCCGCACCCTGTCCACGTAGGACACAGGGCGCCTAAATCATGCGGTCCAGGCCGACACCCCACCCCGGCCCCGGCACCGACCCACCCGCAGCCGGCGCACGACCACGTACACGTACACACAGACCCCGACCACACCCCAGCCCCGCCGGCGCTTGAGGCGCAGGGGCCCGGGGACCGGTCCCCGGCAACGGCGCCGCACCCGGACCCCCCACCACCGACCCCGGAGGGGGCTAGCGGCGGCGCGAGCGCCAGAGAAGATAGAGCGCCGAGGACACCGCCGCGGCCCGCGCCAGCCAGGGCAGCAGGTCCTGGAAGGTGCCGCTCAGGGCATCGTCCGTCAGGGCGGAGCCCCAGCGGCCGTTCAGGCGGCCCCACAGCCACACCACCGCCCCCGCGAAGACCACCCCGGGCAGCCCGAAGACCACCCACTTCCGCTCCGCAGGACCCAGCACCCGCGAGGCGTACGCGAGCAGCCAGCCCGCGGCGAGCAGCAGCCAGTAGCCGGAGACGGCCCCCGCGATCAGGGCCACCGCCGCGAGCAGCAGGAAGGCGTACGGCTTCGGCCTGGCCGCGGCAACCACCGGAGCGGCGGTCGCCGCCGCGGCCTCCGCCTTCGCCCGGCGCCGCCGCTCGCGCAGGAACCCGACGAGTGTGCGCTTGCCACCCGCCGGGGCACCGGCGGAACCGGAACCCCCCGGCTGCGGGTCCGAGCCGGAGCCCGAGCCGGAGTCCGAGTCGGAGTCCCCGTCGGAGTCCCCGTCGGAGCCCCGCCGCTTCGGCGCCTTCAGGAGTTCCGGGATCTCGATGCCGCCCGCGAAGCCCTCCACCGTCGACCCCGGCCCGACCGTCCACCAGTCGGGCTCCAGCTGCTCGCCCGCACCCAGTTCGTCGAGCCCCGCGAGATGCGGCGGCGCAGCCCCCCGCTGCACCGGCACCGACGAAGCGGAGGGGGTGGAGGGAGCAAACCCGGCCGGGGGAACAGGAGCCGCCGCGCCCGTCGTCGACAGCGTGTCGAGGACCTCCTCCGGCGTGCCGATCCGCTGCAGGATGCGCCGTACCGCCGCCGGCGTCTCCGGTTCGTACTTGGCCCGCCGCCGGTCGATCTCGTCCCGCAACCCCGCCACCAGCCGCATCCGATCGCCCGACGACAGCTGCCTGCGCTGCGCCAAGTCCCCTACCCGGCTCAGATATTCGTAGACCAGATGGTCGCTCTCGATCCCCACGCCCGGCTCCTCCCGTGCCACCTCCAGCGAAGGTAGCGCGTGCGCCCGTGGAGCGGCCGGGGGCGCAGCGGATACCGTTGACCGGATGGGGACCGGCCGACTGACCGGCCGACGCGACCAGGAGGCGACGACCGTGCCTGACCCGAGCACCTCGGGAAGCGCTCCGCGCTCCCTCGCCGAAGCGCTGCGCGCCCGCGACGACGACGGGCTCGGCGCCCTGCTGCGCGCCCGGCCGGACCTGCTGAGCCCGGTCCCCGGAGACGTGACGCAGCTCGCCACCCGGGCCGGCACGCGGGCTTCGGTGGTGCGCGCGCTGGACCACCTGGACCGGTTCGCCCTGCAGGCCGCCGAGGCCCTCGCGGTGGGCCCCGAGCCCTGCCCGTACGCGGTACTGGAGTCCCTGCTCAGCGGTGACACCGGCACCACCTCCGGCGCGGACAACGGGGCCCGCGCCGAACTCCCCCGGGCCCTGGCCACCCTGCGCGAGCAGGCCCTCGTATGGGGCGACGACGAGCGGCTGCGCCTGGTGCGCACCGCCCGCGAACTGCTCGCCCCCTCCGCCACCCGCCCCTCCCCCACCGGCCTCGGCCCCACCGTCGCCGAGGCCACCGCGGGCATGTCGCCGACCCGGATCCAGGAGATCGTGGCGGCCGTCGGGCTGCCCGCAACGCACGACCCGGTGTCGGCGGTGACCGCGCTGACGGCCCTGTTCACCGACCCGGAACGGATGTCTGCGCTGCTCGACGAGGCTCCGGCGGAGGCCCACCAGGTGCTGGGCCGGCTCGTGTGGGGTCCGCCGTACGGGGAAGTGACGCCCCATCCGACGCCTCCGGTGCGCTGGCTGCGCGACCGCGGCCTGCTGCTGCCGGCCACGGCCCGCACGGTGCTGCTGCCCCGCGAGGTGGCCCTGTACCTGCGCGGCGGGCTCGCGCACCGGGTGACGGAGCCGCTGCCCCCGGCCGTTCCCGCGCACCGCGAGCACCGTCCACAGCTTGTGGACGCGAACGCGGCCGGCCAGGCACTGGCGGCGCTGTCGACGGTCGAGGAGCTGGTGAAGTCCTGGGAGCACGCCGGTCCGCCCGTGCTCCGGGCGGGCGGGCTCTCCGTACGCGACCTGAAGCGGGCGGCCGCCACCCTGGACACCGACGAGCCGTCGGCGGCGTTCTGGATCGAACTGTCCTACGCGGCCGGCCTGCTGGCCAGCGACGGCGAGGCCGACGAACGGTACGCCCCGACCCCCGCCTTCGACGGCTGGCTCGAACTCCCGCCCGCCGAGCGCTGGTCGGTGCTGGCGACGGCCTGGCTGACCGCCACCCGCACCCCGGGCCTGGTCGGCGAACAGGACGCGAAGGGCCGCACCCTGTCGGCGCTCGGCGCCGAACTGGACCGCTCCGCCGCCCCCGAGGTCCGCCGCCGCATCCTCGGCCTGCTCGCCGCCCTCCCCGAGGGCGCCTCCCCCGACCCGGCCGCGCTCCTCGCCCGCCTGGAGTGGGAGCGGCCGGTGCGCGGGACGAGCGAACTGCGCACTCGCCTCGCACGCTGGACCCTGACCGAGGCGGAGGTCCTCGGAGTCACCGGCCGGAGCGCGCTCGCCGCGCCCGGCCGGGCCCTGCTGGAGGGGCGCGACCCGGCGCCGCTGCTCGCGCCGCTGCTCCCCGAGCCCGTGGACCACGTACTGCTCCAGGCCGACCTGACGGCGGTGGCCCCGGGGCCGCTGCGGCGGGCGCTCGCCGAGGTGCTGGCCGTGCTGGCGGAGGTGGAGTCCAAGGGCGGGGCCACCGTGTACCGCTTCACGCCCGGGTCGGTACGCCGCGCCCTGGACGCCGGCCACACCGCCGTCGACCTGCAGTCCTTCCTCACCGAGCACAGCCGGACCCCGGTGCCGCAGCCGCTGTCGTACCTCATCGACGACGTGGCGAGGCGGCACGGACACCTCCGGGTCGGCGCGGCCTCCTCGTACGTGCGCTGCGACGACGACGGCATGCTGAACGAGATCCTCGCCGACAAGCGGTCCGCGAGCCTCGGGCTGCGCCGCCTCGCGCCGACCGTACTGGCCGCGCAGGCCGAACCGACCACGCTGCTCGACGGGTTGCGGGCCATGGGCTACGCCCCGGCCGCGGAATCCCGTACGGGCGACGTCCTGATCTCCCGCGCCGACGCCCACCGCACCCCGGCCCGTGCACTGCCCGTACCGGTCCCGGACGGGCCGCCGGTACCGGACTCGACGCTGCTGGGGGCGGCCGTACGGGCGATCCGCGCGGGCGACCTGGCGGCGACGGCGGTCCGCAAGGAGCCGGCCGGGCCGTCCGGCGCCGGGGCGGGCGGCTCCGGCACCCCGGGCGAACTCCCGCGCACGAGCGCGGCGGAGACCCTGGCGACCGTGCAGGCGGCCGCGCTCACCGGGTCGGCGGTGTGGATCGGCTACGTCAACGCCGACGGGGCGGCGAGCCAGCGGGTCATCGCCCCGGTCCGGGTGGAGGGCGGCTTCGTCACCGGCTACGACCACACGGCGGACGAGGTACGGACGTTCGCGCTGCACCGGATCACGGGGGTCGCGGAACTGGCGGAGGACCAGATCTGATCCCGCGCCCGGGGGGAAATCCCCCGGCAGGGAAATCCCCTGGCCCGGACGCGGCTGCGGCCCGCACCCTGGGGTCATGTCCGAAGCAACCGCCGACCGGGTCCCGCGCCATCAGATCCGCGCCTCGCACACCGCCGACACCCTCACCGTGTACCAGGCGTACCACCCCCGGATCGGGGTGCCGGCCGCCCGTGAGGGCCGTTTCCCGCCCGCCTGGAAGCGGGAGCGGATGACCTGGGTCAAGCCCTCGTTCCTGTGGATGATGTACCGCTGCGGCTGGGCCACCAAGGCCGACCAGGAGACGGTCCTGGCCGTCGAGATCACCCGCGCCGGCTTCGACCGGGCGCTGAGCGGCGCCTGCCTGTCGCACTACGTCCCCGGCGTGCACGCCGACCGCGAGGCCTGGACGCGGGCGCTGCGCACCGCCCCCGCCCGGGTGCAGTGGGACCCGGAGCGCAATCTGCACCTGAACCCGCTGCCCTACCGCTCGCTCCAACTGGGCCTGTCCGGACCGGCGTCGCGCTCCTACGCCGACGAGTGGACGGTCGCCATCCGCGATGTGACCCCGCTGGTGCGGGAGATCCACGACCTGCTGCGTTCCGGCCAACCGGAGGCGGCGCGGGCCCTGCTCCCGGTGGAGATCCCTTACCCGGCCGGACCGCTGGAGCACTTGGGCGCGTAACAGCAGAACAGGTGGCTGCCATTCCGCTATCTCCGCAGGTCAGGCCGCAGACAGAACCAGTTTTTGCTGTTGCACGGCGGTGACATTCCGACGACGGATTGGAGATGTGGTCTGTGTGAAGATCAGCTCATCGCAGCAGCGACCGGGGGAAAGAAACCGGACCGCCAGCGAGAACCAAGCACCAACGGACCGGCGTTCGACCGCCGGCCACCTCGCTCGGCCGCTCAACCTCTGCTCTACCTCTCGGCCTCTCGGCCGCCACTGCCGTCTGATCTTGAAGATTCCTGGGGGAGTCCACCATGTCCGCTCGCACCGCCGCCCTCCGCACCGCCTCCGCCGCCGTAGTCGCCGCCGCCATCGCCGGTACCGTCCTGATGCCGATGACGGCCTCCGCCGACGAGGGCAACCCGCAGGCGCTGAAGACCACGATGAGCGCGCCGGTCCCGAGCGGCCCGCTGACCCGCGGTGGTGCGACGGAGACCTTCGACCTGACGGTGACGAACACGACGGACAAGGTCTCCTCCTACCACCCGTGGATGCTCCTGGACCCGACCGGCGGCAGCCCGCTCCAGCAGAGCGACGTGGTCTACAAGGTCGAAGCGGTGAGCGCCCCGGCGACCGAGTACAACATCGGCCAGCAGGACGGCGAGTGGCAGGGTCTGTTCCACCCGGCGGGCGACAAGGCCTCGGACGGCTTCCAGATCCCCGCCGGCGGCAAGATGGTCTGGAAGATCACCATCGGCCTCGGCAAGAGCTACCCGACCCTCAACGGCGACTTCACCCTGCGGGCGTCGAGCTTCGCGAACGAGATCGCCAACGGCGGCGAGGGCTCCCTGGCCTTCAAGACCGGCCCCGCCTCCAAGCCCGGTGCGCTGGAGACCTGGTTCGACATGCTGAGCCCCTGCGCGGACACCGAGACCCCCGACTGCCAGGAGATGGACGTCCGCTATCGGGTCACCGGTGACGGCGAGTTCAACACCGCGCTCAGCACCTTCTTCAACGTGGACATGGACAGCAAGGACGACGCCGACATCCAGACCCGCGTCAAGGTCGGCGGCGAGTGGAAGGACCTGACGGGCGGCAACGGCTCGGGCACGCTGCCGGTCATCCCGAAGGGCTACGGCGCCGCCTCCGGTGACGTCATCACGCACGTGCAGGTCAAGCTCGGCCCCAAGTCGAAGCTGAAGAAGCTCACCGACGTCAAGGTCTCCACCATGGTCGGGCTGGCCGAGGGCAACACCTACCAGTTCGAGGGCGCCGAGCAGCCCTTCCAGCTCGGCCCGAAGACCACCACCCCGCCCACCTCCCCGGCGCCCACCTCGCCGGCCCCGACCTCCCCGGCGCCGACCACCCCGGCCCCGACCGGCTCCGCGACCACCGCTCCGGCAACCACCGCCCCGGCGGCCGCGACGACCCCGGCCACGGGGAACACCCCCAAGCCGACCGGTTCCCTCGCGCACACCGGCTCGGACTCCAACACCGCCCTGTACTCCGGCCTGGCCGCCGTCCTCATCGGCCTCGGCGGCGCGGCCGCCTGGTTCGCCCGCCGTCGGCGCACCGTCCGCGGCTAGTCACCCCGTACGACGAACCGAAGGGGCCCGGTCCACGCACCGCGTGGGCCGGGCCCCTTCGGCGTTGCTCACCTCGCCGCATAGTCGATGCGCTCCGCGTCGAACGGCCAGACCTCGGCGAGCCAGCGCGAGACGGTCTCGTACACCGGCTTGTCGAGCGCGGCCCGGTCGGCGCGCACCCAGGAGGTGACGTGCACGCGCTCCGGGTCCTTCTTCGCGGGGTAGATGTAGAGGCACCCGATGACCTCGCCCGTACCGTCCTGCTCCCCCTCGCCCTCCCCGTCCAGGACGCTGTACGTGAATCCGCGCCGCTCGGCGAAGTCCCTTGCGTGGCGCACCAGGTCGGCGAGGTTGGCTTCGGGGCTCATCCCCTCCTCCGGCGGCCAGTCGCCCAGGAAGCCGGGTGTTGCGCGCACGTGCTCGACGCTCCCGCTCCAGGCGGCGAGGTCCCCCTCGTTGTGCTCGGGCCCGAGGGGCTCCAGTCGGAAGCCCTCCCCGACGAGCCCGACGGGCACCTCGAACACCTCGGCCGGCGGTACGAAGGTCTGCTGATCGCTCTTCATGCGGCGACCCTACGCAGAGGTCCCCCGGACACCCACGGAGTTTCGGGCCGCCGCCGCCAGCCGGAGCAACTCGTCCACGGACCACTGGTCGTAGACGTGCTCCCCGTACTTGACGGCCAGCACCCTCCCGTCCGGCCCGATCAGCAGGTCGGCGGGCAGCCCGAGCCGGCCTGCCGGCTGCCGCGGGGCGGGCAGCCGCTCCCGCCCGCGCGCCACCTCGACGGCCGACCGGGCGATCGCCCACAGCACCGGGCCCCAGGCGCGCGGGTCCAACAGGGAGCGCGGGGAGGACTCGACGCCGAACTCCCGGTACAGCCGCTGCTGCGGATCGGCGATCACGGCGAAGGGGAAGTCGGCGATGTGCGGGCGCAGTTCCTCGGCGGAGGAGTGGAAGAGCACGATCTCGCTGATCCCGGCGGCCTCGATCTCCGCGTGGCGCCGGACGACGGACCGCAGGTGGAGGTGGCAGACGGGGCAGCCGGCGAAGCGCCGGAACTGCAGATGGACGAGCCGCTCCGGGTCGGGCACGGGGACGGGAACGTGGACGGGGACGGCCCCGCCCGCGATGGAGTCGGCGGGCGTGGCGGATGCGGCGGATGCGGCGGATGCGGTGGATGCGGTGGATGCGGTGGGCATGGTGGATGCGGTGGGCATGGCGGATGGGACGGGCGTGACGGACGTGAGCAGGCGTGCGGGCACCACGGAACCGGGTTCGAGCATGGGAAACCCTCCCTCGACAGGCGTAGGCGTATGCCGTACGCCTACCTCCCCAGCGTAGGCGTATGCCGTACGCTGTCAACCGTCATGCCGCGCCCCCGCTCGTACACCCCGGACCAACTGGCCGCCGCCGCCCTCGCCGTCATCGACCGCGACGGGCTCCCCGGCCTCACCATGCGCGCCGTCGCCACCGAGCTGGGCGCCAGCCCCATGGCCCTGTACCGCTACGTCCCGGGCCGCGAGGAACTCGAAGCGCTCGTCGTCGAACTCGTCCTCAGCGGCGTCGACACCACCCCGCCGCCCCCGGGCCCCTGGCCCGGCCGGATCACCGTCCTGGCCCGCCGCCTGCGCGACACCATGGGCGCACACCCGGACGTGCTGCCGCTCTCCCTGACGCACCGGCACCGCTCGCCGAGCGGGCTGCGCTGGTCGGAAACCGTGCTCGGCGTCCTCACCGAGGCCGGCATCGAGGCCGAGGAGCGGGTGATCGCGCTGCGCGCTCTCATCTCCTACGTGATCGGCGCCACGCAGCTGGAACACCTCGGCCCGCTGGCCGGACCCGGAACGACCGCCATCGCCGGTCTCCCCCCGGACGAGTTCCCGTACATGTCGGCCACCGCCCGCGACGCCCGCGCGGTCACCCCGGACCGGGAGTTCGAGGGCGGCCTGAAGCTGCTCCTGCGCGGCCTGGCATGATCCGCCGGTGACCACCGCAGCCACCGCTCCCGCAGCCCCCACTCCTTCCGCCCCGCCCGCCCGGTACGTCCTGTTCGACGTCGACGGCACCCTCGTCGACGCCGTCACCAACCAGCGCCGGGTCTGGGCGACCTGGGCCGCCCGCCACGGACTGGACCCGGACGCGGTCTACGCCGTGGCCCTGCGGACCCGCCCGATGGAAACCTTCGCGGCCGTCGCCCCGGACCGGGACCCGCACGCGTGCCTGGCCGCGCTGCACGAGCTGGAGGACGAGGACGTCCGCACCGGCACCTACGCCGCCTTCGAGGGCGCGGCCGATCTGCTGGCCGCCCTGCCCACGGGGAGCTGGGGCCTGGTCACCTCCAACTACGAGCACCGGGTGCGCGGCCGCTTCGACCGCACCGGCCTGCCCGTGCCGCAGGTGCTCGTGGACGCCGCCGCCGTCACCGAGGGCAAGCCCTCACCGGTCCCGTACCTGCGGGGCGCGGCCCTCCTCGGCGCCGACCCCGCCCACTGCCTGGTCGTCGAGGACGCCCCCTCGGGCGTCCGGTCGGGCCTGGCGGCGGGCATGACGGTCTGGACGGTCAACACCCCCGTCCCCCACCCCGAAGCCCACCGCCACTTCCCCACCCTCGGCGAGGCCGCGCCCGAGATCCTCGCCTTCGCCACCGGGCGGGCGTAACCGCGCTCCCGGGGTGGCCGGATCTGACAGAACCTCGTCATTGCGGCCATCACGGCAGGGCGAAATGATCTGCACATGCCCGCAGCCGAAGCAGCAGCCGCACCCGCACCCGCATCCGCATCCGCATCCGCACCGCACAGAGTCGTCATCGTGGCCTTCGCCGGTGTGGAACTGCTGGACGTCACCGGCCCGGCCGAGGTCTTCTCGGTCGCCACGCGGGTCGCCGGCACGAGCAACCCCGGTCACCCCGGCTACGTCGTCCGGATCGCCACCGCCGACGGCGGGCCGGTGGCCACCTCCAGCGGCGTCCGGCTGCTGGCGGACCTGACCCTCGACGAGGTGCAGGGCCGGGTCGACACCCTGCTCGTGGCCGGGGCGGTCGACATGGTCGGCGACGGGGTGGAGCCCGTCATCGACAGCGAGGTCACCGATTGGCTGCGTAAAGCCGCGCCGACGGCGCGCAGGACCGGGTCGATCTGCGCGGGAGCGCACCTGCTGGCCGCGGCGGGCCTGCTGGACGGCCTGTCCGCCACCACCCACTGGCTCACCGCCGCACGGCTGGCGGCCGACCATCCCCGGGTCGCCGTCGATCCGGACCCGATCTTCATCCGGTCCGGGAGCGTGTGGACCTGCGCCGGTGTCACCTCGGGGCTGGACATGGCACTGGCGATGGTCGCCGAGGACCACGGCCAGGCCCTTGCCCTGGCCACCGCACGGATGATGGTCATGTACGTCAAGCGCTCCGGCGGGCAGAGCCAGTTCAGCGTTCCGCTCTCCGCCCCGGCCACTTCGGGCGACCGGATCGACGACCTGCGCGTGTGGATCGCCGACCACCTCACCGAGGACCTCACCGCAGAGGCACTGGCCGCACGGCTGCACCTGAGCGTGCGCCACTTCTCCCGGCTGTTCCGGCTGCGCACCCACGGCACGCCCGCCGCCTACGTGGAGTCCGCCCGCCTCGAAGCCGCCCGCCGGCTGCTGGAGGAGAGCGACGGCAGCCTGCCGGACATCGCCGCGGCCAGCGGCCTCGGCTCCGTCGAGACCTTGCACCGCTCCTTCCAGCGCCGACTGGGAACCACTCCCGCCGAATACCGGCGCCGATTCCGCTAAGACCCGCCCCGGCGCGGCCGGCGCGGCCCGGCCCCCGGCACGTCCCCACTTACGCCCACACCCACACCATCCGCCGACAGCCCGGCGGATCCCCGGCATGCCCGCACGGGCAGCAGCCGCCCGTCACCTCACGGAGGACGCCATGTCCCGCACGAAGGTCATCCCCATCCCCGTCATGGGCCGCACGGCCATCAACGCGTACCTGCTCCTGGGCCGCCGGCCCGTGATCGTCGACGCCGGGACACCCGGCAGCGGCCGGAAGATCTACGACCGGATCACCGAGCACGGAGTGGACCCCCGCGACGTCTCGCTCATCGTCATCACCCACGGGCACATCGACCACTTCGGATCCGCCGCCGAACTGCACCGGCTCACCGGCGCACCCGTCGCCGGCCACATCGCGGACCTCGGGCCGTACCGCTCCGGCCGGGTCCGCGAACCGTACCTGCCCACCGGCCCGATGGGCCGCGTCATGGACCGGAGCAAGGACCTGCACGCCCAGGCCGAACCCCTCGACCCCGATGTCCTGATCCGCGGCGAGACGTCCCTGGAGGACTTCGGGATCGCCGCCCGCATCATGCCCACCCCCGGACACACCGCCGGATCGATCTCCGTCCTCACCGACGACGGAGACCTCGTCGCCGGCGACCTCGTGGCCAACTCCTTCATGGGCCTCATCCCTGGCAGGCCGGCCAATCCGCCGTTCCACGACGACCCGCGGCGCAACCTCACCAGCCTCCGCGAAATGCTCGCCCTCAACCCCACGAGACTCCACGTCGGCCACGGCTCCCCGCTGGAGCCCGACCGGGTCCGCCGCTGGGCCGACCGGGAACACGACCGCCTGTCCCAGCGCGCGGCAGCCGGCCGCCTCACCACCCGCACCGAGGAAACGACCTGACCACCGTGGACCCCGCACCACCTGGGACCTCTCCGAGCGCCATGTTCCTGAACATGCGGGGATGCGGCACACTGGAGGTTTGGCCAGAGTGAAACGGGGCGCTGCGTGTGAATGGTCCACTGATCGTCCAGAGCGACAAAACACTCCTCCTCGAGATCGACCACGAGCTCTCCGCGGCCGCGCGGCGGGCCATCGCGCCCTTCGCCGAGCTGGAGCGTGCTCCCGAGCACATCCACACGTACCGGATCACGCCGCTCGGGCTGTGGAACGCCCGCGCCGCCGGGCACGACGCCGAGCAGGTCGTCGACGCGCTCGTGGAGTTCTCCCGTTACCCCGTCCCGCACGCGCTGCTCGTCGACGTCGCCGAGACCATGGCCCGGTACGGCCGGCTCACCCTCTCCAAGCACCCCGTCCACGGGCTGGTCCTGACCAGCACCGACCGGCCGGTGCTGGAGGAGATCCTGCGGTCGAAGCGGATCGCCCCGCTGGTCGGCGCGCGCCTCGACGCCGACACCGTCGCCGTGCACCCCTCCGAGCGCGGACAGATCAAGCAGACCCTGCTCAAGCTGGGCTGGCCCGCCGAGGACCTCGCCGGGTACGTGGACGGCGAAGCGCACCCGATCGAGCTCGACGAGACCGGCTGGGCGCTGCGCCCCTACCAGCAGCAGGCCGTCGAGGGCTTCTGGCACGGCGGCTCCGGCGTGGTCGTGCTGCCCTGCGGCGCCGGCAAGACGCTGGTCGGCGCCGGCGCGATGGCGAAGGCCAAGGCGACCACGCTGATCCTCGTCACGAACACCGTCTCCGCCCGCCAGTGGAAGCACGAGCTGATCAAGCGGACCTCGCTGACGGAGGAGGAGATCGGCGAGTACTCCGGTACGCGCAAGGAGATCCGGCCCGTCACGATCGCCACCTACCAGGTCCTGACGACGAAGCGGAAGGGCATCTACCCGCACCTGGAGCTCTTCGACTCCCGGGACTGGGGCCTGATCCTCTACGACGAGGTGCACCTGCTGCCGGCGCCGGTCTTCAAGTTCACCGCGGACCTCCAGGCACGCCGCCGCCTCGGTCTGACCGCCACGCTGGTGCGTGAGGACGGCCGCGAGTCGGACGTGTTCTCGCTGATCGGGCCCAAGCGGTTCGACGCCCCGTGGAAGGAGATCGAGGCGCAGGGCTACATCGCGCCGGCCGACTGCGTCGAGGTCCGCGTGAACCTCACCGAGTCGGAGCGCCTCGCCTACGCGACCGCCGAGACGGAGGAGAAGTACCGCTTCTGCGCGACCACCGCCACCAAGCGGAAGGTCACCGAGGCGCTGGTCGCCAAGCACGCGGGTGAGCAGACGCTGGTCATCGGGCAGTACATCGACCAGCTCGACGAGCTCGGCGAACACCTCGACGCGCCCGTCATCAAGGGCGAGACCTCCAACGCGCAGCGCGAGAAGCTCTTCAACGCCTTCCGCGAGGGCGAGATCAGCGTGCTGGTCGTCTCGAAGGTCGCGAACTTCTCCATCGACCTGCCCGAGGCCACGGTCGCCATCCAGGTGTCCGGCACCTTCGGCTCCCGCCAGGAGGAGGCCCAGCGACTGGGCCGCGTGCTGCGCCCGAAGGCCGACGGCCACGAGGCGCGCTTCTACTCGGTCGTCGCGCGCGACACCATCGACCAGGACTTCGCCGCGCACCGCCAGCGCTTCCTGGCCGAACAGGGCTACGCCTACCGGATCATGGACGCCGACGAGCTGCTGGCCGACGGCTGATCCCGAAGGCCCGCGGCATCCTCCCCGCCGGCCGGCTCCCCGACGACGGGCTCGTCGGCGGCCGGTCGGCGCAGACTTGGCCCCAGGCGCCGAGCAGGGCCTGGCCCCAGGCGCGGGTCCAGGCGCAGACCCCGGCGCCGGCGCAGGCCCGCGGCGAGCAGAGCCGTGAGCAGGGGCACGGTCCACACCCACAGGTGGGGCCAGTCCAGCAGGAGCGAGCGGCCGCCCGTGGGCGGGTGCCGGGACCAGAACTCTGCGGAGGCCCCCGGGAGGACCAGCAGCCCGAGCAGGCCGCTGCCCGCGAAGGCCGCCAGCGCGGTGAGCCCGACCCTGACCCGGCCGGTCAGCAGGAAGTACGGGATCAGCAGCGCCGGGGTCAGGGTGATCCCGGCGGCCGTGCCCAGCGCGAAGCCCTTGCCGAGCGCGCCGCGCGGCCGGTGCAGGTCCCACAGGACGAGGCAGGCCAGGGCCAGGGCGATCTGTCCGGACAGCGGGCTCTGGAACAGCGGCTCCAGCCATACCCCGGCGACGGTGGCGGCCAGCACCGCGCCCGGCCGGGCCCGCAGTCCCGTCAGCCGGCACGACAGCAGGATCAGCAGGGCGAACAGGCCCGCGCTGCCCCCCACCAGGACGGCCTTCAGTACGCCGGTCGGCAGCCAGGCGGCCGGGGCGAAGAGGATGGCCGCGAAGGGCGGATACGCGGCGGGCGGGCTCCACTCGGCGGCGGAGAGACCGGGGGCGAGGGCATCGGCCACCGGGATGCGCAGGGCGACGCAGAGCACGCCGAGCACGAGCAGCAGGCCCGCGAGCAGCACGCCGGCGCGGGGCGACGGAGAGCGGCTGGGCTCGGAACTCCGGGTCACGGCGCGACCCTAGTGGATCAACGGCCGGACACCCGCGCGGAGGCACCTCAGCGGCGTATGACTCCCGCGTCCTCGGCGTATTCACCGAGGACGACGACGCTCACGGCGGTCGCCGCGAAGACCTTGGCGGCGCGCAGGACGCTGCCGGCGCTGTGGCGGGGGCGGCGGGAGTCGGAGGTGGCGGTGGCGCCGCGAGGGCGGCGACCCTGGACCGGGGTGTAGGTTGCGGTGCTCATGTATCCATGGTCGGTTTTCGACCGGGTTGTCGCATCGCCCTGAGGGCTGAACCTCCCGCTCTCCGGCCTCCTCCTCCCGGCCCATGCCTCCCCCTACGGGCTCTGCCCGAAGGAGGACACGGACCGAACACCCCCCGTACGGGGTCACCGCCCCGAAGGACTTTCGGCCCCCCTTTATCCATTCGCGCAGCGCCTTCGCGATGACTAGAATCTCCGCTCTTGCCGCCTCCCGCCGCGTCATCGGGAGCGCCGCCCGCCGCTCGGAAACCGGCGGGCCCGTCCGCCCGCATCACGCAGGTCCTCAGCAGATGGAGGCAGTTCCGTGCCCGCGCACGCCCACGTCACCGACCCCGACGCCGCATCAGCAGCCGACGCAGCCGCCACCGACCCGCTGGGCCGCGAGCGGGCCCACCTCGCCGCCTCCCGGTCCGCGCTCCGCGCGATGCGCGAGGACGTCGAGAACCTCGACATCCGCGACGTCACCGCGAACTGGGTCAACGCGGTCGTCCTCCAGGCCCAGATCGACGACCGGATCAAGGCCCTCGCCGACCTCGCCCACACCCCCCTCTTCTTCGGCCGCCTCAACTACCTGCACGCGCCCGGCGCGGAGCTCGCCGAGGGCGCGGAGGGCGAGCAGTTCTACATCGGCCGCCGCCACGTCCACGACGCCGGCGGCGATCCCATGGTGATCGACTGGCGCGCGCCCGTCTCCCAGCCCTTCTACCGGGCCTCCAAGAACGACCCTCAGGACGTCGGGCTGCGCCGCCGCTTCGGTTACACGGGCGGCGAGCTGACCGCGTACGAGGACGAGCACCTCTCCGACCCCGCCGAGGCGGCGGCCGTCAGCAAGCTGCTCCAGCAGGAGATCGAGCGCCCGCGCGTGGGTCCCATGCGCGACATCGTGGCGACGATCCAGCCCGAGCAGGACGAGATCGTCCGTTCCGGCCTGTCGGGCTCCGTCTGCGTGCAGGGCGGTCCCGGCACCGGCAAGACGGCCGTCGGCCTGCACCGCGTCGCGTACCTCCTCTACGCGCACCGCGACCGCCTCGCCCGTACCGGAACCCTGGTCATCGGGCCGAACCGTTCCTTCCTGCACTACATCGAGCAGGTCCTGCCCGCCCTCGGCGAGCTGGAGGTGAAGCAGGCCACGGTCGACGATCTGGTCGCCCGCGCGGACCTTGAGGTACGCGGTGCGGACGCCGCCGAAACCGCCGTGGTCAAGGGCGACGCCCGGATGGCGGAGGTCCTGCGCCGCGCGGTCCACTCGCACGTGACGGAGCCGGTCGAACCGCTGATGGTGGTCCGCGGATCGCGCCGCTGGCGGGTGCCCGCGTACGAGATCGCCGAGATCGTCACCGAGCTCCAGAACCGCGACATCCGCTACGGAGCCGCCCGCGACGCCCTCCCGCAGCGGATCGCGCACACGGTCCTCGTGCGCATGGAGCAGGCGGGCGAGGCGCCCGACGACCGGGTCCAGGACGCGGTGGCGCGCAATCCCGCCGTGAAGGCCGTGGTCAAGACGGTGTGGCCGCTGGTGGAACCGGCCAAGCTGGTGCTGCGGCTGCTCTCGGACGCGCAGTTCCTCGCGGCGCACGCGGACGGGGTCCTGTCGGCGCAGGAGCAGGAACTGCTGCTGTGGGCGAAGCCGGCGCGCAGCGTGAAGTCGGTGAAGTGGTCGGCGGCGGACCTGGTCCTCATCGACGAGGCGACGGACCTGGTGGAGCGCACGCACTCGCTCGGCCACGTCGTCATCGACGAGGCGCAGGACCTGTCCCCGATGCAGTACCGGGCGGTCGGCCGGCGCTGCACGACCGGCTCGGCGACGGTCCTCGGGGACCTCGCGCAGGGCACGACCCCGTGGGCGACGCGCAGCTGGGACGAGGCGCTGGGGCATCTGGGCAAGCCGGGTGCGGTCCTGGAGGAACTGACGGCGGGCTTCCGCGTGCCGCGCGAGGTGATCGCCTACGCCTCGCGGCTGCTGCCGGCGATCTCGCCGGGCCTGTCGCCGGTCTCCTCGGTCCGCGAGACCCCGGGCTCGCTGGTCGTCTCCGAAGTCGACTCGGACTCCGCCCTCCCGGGGGCGGTGATCGCGGCGTGCCGGGCCTCGCTCGTGCACGAGGGGTCGATCGGACTGATCGCGGCGGACGAGCGGATCGCGGAGCTCGGGGAGGCGTTGCTTGCGGCGGGCCTGCCCTCCCTCTCGCCCGGCGAGGAGACGACCGCGGAGTCGCGGCTGACGCTGGTGCCGGCGTCCCTCGCGAAGGGTCTGGAGTACGACTACGTCGTCCTGCACGAGCCGGCGGACGTGGTGGCGGGCGAGCCCGACGAACGCACGGGCCTGCGCCGCCTCTACGTCTGCCTCACCCGAGCCGTCTCGGGCCTCACCGTCCTCCACGCCGCCCCGCTGCCGGGGGCCCTGGCGTAGCCCTGCGGGGGCAGGCCCCGAACGCCGGACGGGCTGGATTTGCCGCTGCGCGGCACAATCCAGCCTCGTCGGCGTTTGGGGCGCGGGGTCCGGGGCGCAGCCCCGGGGAACGGTGGAAGGGCGGGTAGGGGACTCCGCCCCCGCAGGGCCGCCCTCGCCCCGGTGCGCCTCCCCCGGTCCGGACCGGTCCGGTCAGGACAGGGCGGAGCGCCATTCGGCGACGGCCGCCACCGACACCGGGCGGTCCCAGCCGTCGGGGCGGGACGCGCTGCCGATGTGGAAGGCGTCGATGCCCGCTCCGCGCAGCACCGGCAGGTGGGAGAGGGCCAGGCCGCCGCCGACCAGGATCCGCGGCTCGTAGCCGGGGGTGCCGGACTTCGCCGCCTCCGCCAGCAGCGTCGGCAGGCCCTCGTCGACCCCGCCCGCCGCACCCGCGGTCAGGTAGGTGTCGAGGCCGGGCAGGTCCGCGACCGCCTTGCGGAGCTGGTCACGGTCCGCCGCCCGGTCGATCGCGCGGTGGAACGTCCACCCGCAGCCGCCGAGCTCCGCCACGACCGCCTCGACGGCGGTGAGGTCGGGGCTGCCGTCGGGGTTCAGGAAGCCCAGCACGAACTCCTCGGCGCCCTCCGCACGCAGCGCCCGCGCCTCCTCCACCAGGCGTTCCACGTCCTGCGCGGAACCCGCCGAGAAGCCGTCCGCCTTCCGGAGCATCACGCGCAGCCGGATGTCGACCGCCGCCCGGATCGCCGCGAAGGTCTCGCGCGGCGGGGTGAGCCCGTCGGCGGCCATGTCGGTGACCAGCTCGAGTCGGTCCGCCCCACCGGCCTGGGCCGCGACCGCGTCCTCCACGTCGAGGGCGATCACCTCCAGGAGCGCACGGTTGCTCATGTAATCCCATCCTTCGTCCTGCATTGGAAAATAGGTCTAGTCCAATATTCAGGGTACGGGCCTCCGCCCACCCTTCACCAGCACAATCACGCCACCACCACAATGTGCGCATGACATCCGCCATGACTTCCGACACGCATCGCGAGCAGAACCTCCGCGCCCGCTGGCACGCCACCACCGCCGCCGCCGGCGCCACCCCCGACCGCGACCCCGCCCCCTACGCCGACCGCCTCCTCACCGCCTGGGCGGAGCCGCAGCGCAGGTACCACACCACCGCGCACCTGGCCGACGTACTCGCGCGCATCGACGTACTCGCAGCGGACGAGGCGGAAGCGGAGGAGGCGGCATCGGACCGCGCCGCCGTCGAGCTCGCCGCCTGGTTCCACGACGCCGTCTACCGGCCCGACCGCTCCGAGAACGAGGAGCGCAGCGCCGCCCTCGCCGAGCGCGCCCTGCCCGAGCTCGGCATCGACGGGGCCCGCACCGCCGAGGTGGCCCGCCTCGTGCGCCTCACCGTCACCCACGACCCCGCGCCCGGCGACGCCAACGGCGAGCTGCTCTGCGACGCCGACCTGGGCGTCCTGGCGGGCACCGCCGAGGAGTACGCCGCCTACGCGGCAGCCGTGCGCGCCGAGTACGCCTTCGTCCCCGACGAGGCCTTCCGTGCAGGCCGGGCCGCCGTGCTGCGCCAGCTCCTGGAGCTGCCCCGCCTCTTCCGCACCGCCTACGGGGCTGCGCGCTGGGAGGCCCCGGCCCGCGCGAACCTGGCCGCCGAGCTGGCCGAGCTGACGGACCTCGGCGAGCCCTCCGAGTAGCCCGGGGAATGTGATCCCGTTCGTCGCTGTTGAGATGGTTCATGCCCGCCCCAGCCGAACGCACCCGTATGCCCGTTGCCGTCTACGTCCTCGGCCTGTCCGTCTTCGCCCTCGGCACCAGCGAGTTCATGCTCTCCGGACTCCTGCCACCCATCGCCGAGGACATGGGCGTCACGATCCCCCAGGCGGGCCTGCTCATATCCGCCTTCGCGATCGGCATGGTCGTCGGAGCGCCCCTGCTCGCCGTCGCCACGCTGCGGCTGCCCCGGCGCACCACCCTGCTCTCGCTGATCAGCCTCTTCGGCCTCGGGCAGGTCGCGGGCGCCCTGGCCCCCTCGTACGAGCTGCTCTTCGCCTCCCGCATCGTCTCCGCGCTCGCCTGCGCCGGCTTCTGGGCGGTCGGCGCCGCCGTGGCCATCGCCATGGTCGAGCAGCACCAGCGGGCCCGCGCGATGGCCGTCATGATCGGCGGCCTCTCCATCGCCAACGTCCTCGGCGTCCCGGCCGGCGCCTTCCTCGGTGAGCACCTGGGCTGGCGGTCCGCGTTCTGGGCGGTGGGCGCCGCCTCCGCCGTCGCCCTGGTCGGCATCCTCGCGCTGATCCCCAAGATCCCGCTGCCCGCCGAGAAGCCGACGCTCGCGCGCGAGCTGCGCATCTACCGCGACCGGCAGGTGTGGCTGTCGATCGGCATCACGGCGCTCGCCGCGGGCGGGGTCTTCTGCGCCTTCAGCTACCTGTCCCCGCTGCTCACGGACGTGGCCGGACTGGATTCCCAGTGGGTCCCCTGGATCCTCGGCCTCTTCGGGATCGGCGCGCTGGTGGGCACCATGGTGGGCGGGCGGATCGCCGACGCGCACCTGTTCGGGGTGATGCTGTGGGGCATCACCGCCTCCACCGCCTTCCTGGCGGCGCTGGCCCTGCTGGCCTCCACCGCGGCGGCCGCGATCGTCCTCGCGTTCCTGATCGGCTTCTCGGCGTTCTTCACGGCCCCGGCGCTCAACGCCCGCATGTTCAACGTCGCGGGCGCCGCCCCGACCCTGGCCGGAGCGACCACCACGGCCGCCTTCAACCTCGGCAACACCGGCGGCCCCTGGCTCGGCGGCACCGTCATCGACGCCGGGTACGGCTACTCCGCCACCGCCTGGGCAGGCGGCGCGATGACCGTCACCGCCATCGCCCTGGGCCTCGCAGCCCTCCGCCTGGACCGCCGTACGGGGTCCCGCGCGGCCCGCCCGACCCGCGTGGTGGCCGGCTCGACCCCGACCCGATCGGACGCGACCGAGAAGGTCTGAGGGCCCTGACGGGCTCGGGCGCCTCTGACGACTCCGAGGGCCGCCGCTCAGCGGCAGAGTGACGCACCGCCTATGCCGGCCGCCCCTTGGGGCGCCGCAGCCCGGCCGCCGTCAGCCTCCGGACCAGCTCCTTGCTGCCGATCTCCACCGCGCCCGCGTCGACCGCGGCCGCGTACCGCTGCTCCGGGACGTCGTAGTGGTCGCGTTCGAAGGCCTTCGGCGGGCAGCCGATCGACGCCGCGAAGGCGTGCAGTTCCTCGAACGAGGTGTCGCTGACCAGGTGCGACCACATGCGGCCGTGACCCGGCCAGTCGGGCGGGTCGATGTACACCGTCACCGGCGGCTCATTCGCCGAAGCCGGAACCGGAACCGGAGCCGAAGCCGCCGCCGCCGAAGCCGCCGCCGAGGACCGTTCCGAGGCCGCCCACCGGCGCCACCCGCACACCGGCCTCCGAGCACACCCACATCGGGTCCGGTCCGAGCTCGGGCTCCACGTCCAGCGCGTGCGGCTCGCCGTGGTTGCAGACCGGGCACAGCGGCCAGCGCCCGTGCTTCTCCAGCAGTGCGTCCTTCACGTCCTGGGCGACGAGTCCGGCGAGGTAGTCGACGCCCTCCGGCCACTCCTCCACCCACCACCGGCGGTGGGTGACCGCGTCCTCGACGAGGGAGACGACATAGGCCTCGGCGACCTCGCCCGCGACGAGATCGGCGAGTACGAGGGCGCGTGCGGCGTGCAGCGCCTGTTCGAGGGGGGTTGGGGGAGTCGCGTGGTCCATGGACACATTGTGGACCCGGATCGGCCCCGTGGCGAAGGTCCTCCTTCTCCGGTGACTTATGGCGCCTTGACGTTCCCACCCTTCTGAAAATAAGTTTCAAGGGTGAGCAAGAACGTGAAAGAAACCTTCAGCGGGAGCCCGGACGCGACCGTCCCCGTCCCTGCCCCCGCCGCCCTGCGGGCCCGCGTCCGCAGCCTCGGCCCCTCGATGACCCGCTCCATGCAGGCCGTCGCCGAGGCCGTCGCCGAGGACCCCGCCGGCTGCGCCGCGCTCACCGTCAGCGACCTCGCCGCCCGCACCGGCACCAGCGAGGCCACCGTCGTCCGCACCGCCCGCCTCCTCGGCTACCCCGGCTACCGCGACCTGCGCCTCGCCCTCGCCGCGCTCGCCGCCCAGCAGGAGTCCGGCGCGGCCCCCGCCGTCACCGTGGACATAGCCGTCGACGACTCCCTCGCGGACGTGGTCGCCAAACTGGCCCAGGAGGAGGCGCAGACCCTCGCCGACACCGCCGCCGGACTCGACGTCGCCGCCCTCGGCTCGGCCGTCGCCGCCCTCGCGGGCGCCCGCCGCATCGAGATCTACGGCGTCGGCGCCTCCGGCCTCGTCGCCCAGGACCTCGCGCAGAAGCTGTCGCGCATCGGCCTGATCGCCCACGCGCACAACGACCCGCACCTGTCCGTCACCACCGCCGTGCTGCTGCGCCCCGGCGACGTGGCCGTCGCCATCACGCACTCCGGCGGCACCGGCGACGTCATCGAACCCCTGCGGACCGCCTTCGAGCACGGGGCCACCACCCTCGCGCTCACGGCCCGCGCCAACTCCCCCGTCGTCCACTACGCCGACCTCGTACTGGCGACCTCCGCCGCCCGCGAGACCCAGCTGCGCCCGGCGGCCATGTCGAGCCGGACCAGCCAGCTCCTCGTCGTGGACTGCCTGTTCGTGGGCGTCGCCCAGCAGACCTACGAGACCGCGGCGCCCGCGCTCGCAGCCTCGTACGAGGCGCTCGCGCCCCGCCACCACACCCCCGTACCCACCGCCAAGCGGGGCAGCACCACCCGCTAGCAGCCCGTAGCCCAGGAGCCGAAGCCCATGACCGCGTACGCCGAACTCCGTGCCCAGCTCGCCACCTTGACCACCGAGGCGTTCCGCCCCGAGCTGGCCGAGATCGACCGGCTCTCCACCCTCGAGATCGCCCGCCTGATGAACGCCGAGGACGCCACCGTCCCGGCCGCCGTCGCCGGCGAGCTGGAGACGATCGCCGCCGCCATCGACGGGATCTCCGAGCGGATGGCCCGCGGCGGGCGCCTGATCTACGCGGGCGCCGGCACCGCCGGCCGGATGGGCGTACTGGACGCCAGCGAGTGCCCGCCCACCTTCAACACCGACCCCTCCGAGGTCGTCGGCCTGATCGCGGGCGGCCCCTCCGCCATGGTCAAGGCCGTCGAAGGCGCCGAGGACTCCAAGGAACTGGCCGCCGAGGACCTGACCGCGCTGGCCCTGACCGCCGACGACACCGTCATCGGGATCTCCGCCTCCGGCCGCACCCCGTACGCGATCGGCGCCGTCGAGTTCGCCCGCCACCGCGGAGCGCTCACCGTCGGCCTGTCCTGCAACGCCGGCTCCGCGCTCGCCGCGGCCGCCGACCACGGCATCGAGGTGGTCGTCGGCCCCGAACTCCTCACCGGGTCCACCCGGCTGAAGGCCGGCACCGCGCAGAAGCTCGTCCTCAACCTCATCTCGACCCTCACGATGATCCGGCTCGGCAAGACGTACGGAAACCTGATGGTCGACATGCGCTCCTCCAACGAGAAGCTGCGCGCCCGCGCCCGCCGCATCGTCTCGCTGGCCACCGGCGCCCCCGACGCCGAGATCGAGGCCGCGCTCACCGCCTCCGACGGCGAGGTCAAGCAGGCCATCCTCGTCATCCTCGGCGGAGTCGACGGCCCCACGGCCGCCGAACTGCTCACCGCCTCCCGGGGCCACCTCCGGGCCGCCCTCACCCAGACCCCCCGCTGACCCCCCAGCAGCAAGGCGAACACCAAGATGTCCACTGACAAGAACCGCGCCACAGCCGCCGCGATCCTTCCTCTGGTCGGCGGCCCGGACAACATCGTCTCCATCGCGCACTGCATGACCCGCCTGCGGATCACCCTGCGCGACCGCTCCCTGGTCCAGGACGAGGCCCTCAAGGCCCTGCCCGCCGTGATGGGCGTCGTCGAGGACGACACGTACCAGATCGTGCTGGGACCGGGCACCGTCGCCCGCGTCACGCCCGAGTTCGAGGCCCTGGTCGCGGAAGGCCGCTCGGCCGCGCCGGCCGCCACAGCCCCGGGCACCACCCCGGCCGCCCCCGCACCCCCCCACACCGTGACGGCCGACGAACTCGCCGCCCAGGGCGCGGCCATCAAGAACGCCCGGAAGGCGAAGAACTCCACCCCCTTCAAGCTGTTCCTGCGCCGCATCGCGAACATCTTCGTCCCGCTGATCCCCGCCCTGATCGGCTGCGGCATCATCGCCGGCCTCAACGGGTTCCTCACCAACATGGGCTGGGTGCCGGCCGTCGTCCCCGCCCTCGCCGCGATGGCGAGCGGCTTCATGTCCCTGATCGCGGTCTTCGTCGGCTACAACACGGCCAAGGAGTTCGGCGGCACCGCCATCCTCGGCGGCGCGGTCGCCGCGATCATCGTCTTCCCCGGCGTCGCGAAGATCGACGCCTTCGGCCAGCAGCTCTCCCCCGGCCAGGGCGGCGTGCTCGGCGCACTGGCAGCCGCACTGCTCGCCGTCCAGGTGGAGAAGTGGTGCCGCAAGTGGGTCCCGGAGGCGCTCGACGTCCTGGTCACCCCCACCCTCACGGTGCTGATCTCCGGCCTCGTCACCATCTTCGGCCTGATGTTCGTCGCCGGTGAGGTCTCCAGCGCCATCGGCACCTTCGCCACCTGGCTGCTCGCCACCGGCGGGGCCTTCGCGGGCCTGGTCCTCGGCGGACTCTTCCTCCCGCTGGTCATGCTCGGCCTGCACCAGGCCCTGATCCCCATCCACACCACCCTGATCGAGCAGACCGGCTACACCGTCCTGCTCCCCATCCTCGCCATGGCGGGCGCGGGCCAGGTCGGCGCGGCCATCGCCGTCTACTACAAGCTCCCGCGCAACCGCTCGATCCGCGCCACCATCAAGTCCGCCCTCCCGGCCGGCTTCCTGGGCGTGGGCGAACCCCTCATCTACGGCGTCTCCCTCCCCCTGGGCCGCCCGTTCATCACCGCCTGCATCGGCGGCGCCGCGGGCGGAGCCTTCGTCGGCCTCTTCAACCAGCTGGGCACCGCCTTCGGCTCCACCGCCATCGGCCCCTCGGGCTGGGCGCTGTTCCCGCTGCTGGACGGCAAGTCGGGCATGGGGATGACCATCGCGATCTACGCGGGCGGCCTGGCCGTCGGTTACCTCGTGGGCTTCGCCGCCACCTACTTCTTCGGCTTCACCCGGCAGATGCTGGCCGAGTTCAACACCGCTCCGGACGCGGAGACGGCCCCGGAGACCGCGCCGACGGCGGCGGCCACCGGGCCCGTGCCGGACGCGGCGCCCGTCCCCGTGGGCCGCTGACGGCAGGCCCCCACGTACGAAGGCTCCCGGCCGGTGTGGTCCACCGGCCGGGAGCCTTCATTGACTGCTCAGAGAGCCGTCACATCACGCGCAGTTGGACGGCGCCGGCTTGCCCGCGAAGCGGTCCGCGATCCAGCCCAGGTACTCCGGCTCCGCGACGTTGGGGATCGTCTGGTGCGTCGCCCCCTGGTACTTCGTGTACTCGACCGGCTTGCCGAACCGGCAGGCCCGCTCCACGTACTCGTCGGTGGAGTTCGGGTTGATGACCGTGTCCGCCGTGCCCTGCATCACCAGGATCGGCGCCACCGAGGTGACCAGGCCCGCGGTGTTCTCCCTAAAGCGCTGGTGCCAGACCTCCGGCACCACGCTCAGCGGCTGGAACAGCGTGTCCAGCTGCCCCGCGTTGCCCACGTTGTTCTGGATCACGTCGGCGAGGTGCTCGATGCACATCACCCCGTCACCGCGCAGCGCCTCCAGCCCGGCCGGCTTCAGCACGTCCTCGGCCTTCAGCCCGGGGTAGGCCGCGAGGAAGCCCCGGTAGACGTTGACGCGCAGCGCCGCGTTGTGGGAGGGCGAGGTGGGGGACGTCGGGCCGGGCAGCACCAGGCCGCGGAAGTCCGGCCCCAGGTTGGCGGCGGGCGCCAGCGCCGCGATGCCGACCAGGTTGGTCTCCGGGGTGTACGCCTTGTAGTTCTGGGCGATGAACGCCGCCGCGCCGCCACCCTGCGACCAGCCCAGGACGGCCGCCTTGCGGTTCGCGTGGGCGTCGGTGATCTGGCGGGCCGCGCGGACGGAGTCCAGGACGTTGTTCGTCTCCGTGACGGCGACCGTGTACTGGTGCACGCCCGGGGTGCCCAGACCCTGGTAGTCCGTACCGACCACGACGTCACCCGAGTCGAGGAACTGCGTCAGCGCCGGCACGCCGACGTCGATGCCCCACGGGCTGTCGTAGGTGTAGTAGCCGACGAGGTCGGTCGCCGGGTTCGGCACCGCGGAGGGCGCGCACTGGCGCGGGCCGCCCACGGTCCCGTGCGCCCAGGCCACCACGTTGCGGCCGCTGCGCGGCGCGGGGGCGTCGGGCCAGGCCACGATGCCCGAGACGGCGACGCGGGTACCGGTCTGCAGGGTCGAGAGGTACAGGATCCGGCAGGCGCGCGCACCGTCGGGGGCGTCGACGCGGCGGGCCCAGATCAGGTCACCGTGCTCCCCGTCGGGCAGCGGCGACGGCGGGTCGTAGAACTTCTCGCCCTCCGGCCCGATCGGAACGCCGGGGGCGCACAGCCCCTTGCCGCCCTTGCCGCCGTCCGGGTTCGTGCCCGCCGTCGCGGTCGCGGTCGACCCGCCGCCCAGCGCGAGGATCGCGGCCACACCGGCCGCGGCGATCGCGGAAAGCCGTCGTCTCATCTCATCGTCCATTTCGCTCGGTCACTCGGTACCGGGACGTGAGACTAGGAAGAAAGGGATGAAATGTCGCTTACCGTGACTAAGTGTTCGCCAGTTGTTACGGCCGCCGGTGCGCCCGGCCCCCAATGGCCGCACCACGGCCCGCCCCGGCCGCGCCGCGGGCACGCCGATGGCCCGATGATGACCCGATGACCGACTCGCCGACCGCCCCGCCGACCGCCCCCATACCGCCCGTGGTCCCGACGGGCAGGATGGCCGCGCTCGTCCAGCCGTCGTACGCCCTCCCCTGCGGGCTGCACCTGCGCCCCTGGGAGCCCTACGACGCCCCCGCGCTCGTGGCCGCGTACGCCGATCCGGACATCCGCCACTGGAACCGCCCGGACCCCCTCACGGAGGAGCGGGCCGTCACCCGCATCGCCCGCTGGCACGAGCGCCGGCACGCCGAACGCTCGGCGGTCTGGGCCCTGGCCCCCGCGGACGGAGGCTCCGCGGTCGGCCTGATCGGCCTCGCCGACATCGACCTGCGCGGCGGCAGCGGGGAGTTCACGTACTGGCTGCTCCCCGCGGGCCGCGGCGCCGGAGCCACCACCGAAGGCCTGGCCGTCCTGACCCGCTGGGCCTTCGAGGAACTCGGCCTGCACCGCCTGCGCATCACCCACTCCACGGCCAACCCGGCCTCCTGCCGCGTCGCCCTGAACTGCGGCTACGCCTTGGAGGGCACCATGCGCGGCGCCCTCCTCCACGCGGACGGCTGGCACGACGAACACCTCCACGCCCGCCTGAGCACGGACTGAGGGCGGGAGGCCGCCCGCCGGGTTACGACGTCGCCGCCGCGCCCGGAGGCCGGTACCGGATCTGCTCGGCCTTGCGCAGGGCGTCCAGCGTGTCGTCCACGCTCAGCAGGACCGTCGTCTCGAACGAGCTGAGCGCGCCGCCCCCGCTGATCGCCAGGGCAACCGCGGCCATGGACACGTCGTCCGGGGCTTCCCAGAGGTTGTAGCCGTCGTGCGTGCCGAAGGCGTACCAGAACCCGTGCAGCTTCCCGCCGACGGACTCGATGTACGACTTGGCAGCCCGTGAGCGGTCCTCGGGGTGAGCCGTCAGCCTCGCCCAGGTCTCCGGCGTATAGCTGAACCTCGACAGATACAGCGGCATCGCGTCCACCTTCTTTCGTTTCGACGACGATGCCCATGCCCGGCGCCCGAAGGGGCGCACCGGATCGCGGCCTTCCCCCGAACGGCCGGGGACGGCCACCATCACGGCCCAACCGCTCTCAGGCCACCGCCGCCGGGGTGTGGGTTCCGCTGCCGCCCGCCGTGAGGGCCCGGTGGGCGGCGGCGAGGCGCCGGACGGCCTCGATGAGGCGGGCCGGCGGGAGCGTGTACGGCAGCCGTACGTGGCGTTCGAACGCGCCGCCGACCCCGAACTGCGGCCCCGCCGCGATCGTCACCCCGTGGTCCGGCGCGATCGCCGCCAGCCGTGAACCGACCGGCTCCGGGAAGCGCGCCCACAACGTCACACCGCCCGCCGCCCGCGGCGCGTCCACCTCGGGGAGATGCACGGCCAGCGCCTCCCGCAAGGCGTCTTGCTGTGCGCGCAGTTGGAGCAGCGCCTCGGGCCTGCGGGTCTGACCGCCGTTCAGGAGAACCGCGGTGGCCAGCTGTTCCACCACCGGGGTACCGAGATCCGTCGCCGGACGGGCCCGCGCGACGCGTTCCAGCAGCGCGGGCACGGCGCGGATCCAGCCGATGCGCAGGCCGCCCCAGATGCTCTTGGACACCGAGCCGATGCTGATGACGGTGGGGTGGTGGACGGCGAAGGGCTCCGCGGCCGGGGCCGTCGCCTCCAGCCCCAGGTCCGCCAGGGTCTCGTCGATGACCGTCGGGCAAGCCGGCCGCAAGATCCGGCGCACGCTCGCGGGCATGTACATCCCCGTCGGATTGTGGAAGTCCGGGATCAGGTACGCCAATTGCGCCGACCGCGCCGCCGCGAGGAGCTGCGGCACGTCCCAGCCGGTCGGGCCCACCGCAACCGGCAGCAGCCGGGCGCGCGCATCGGCGAACGCCCTGATCGCGTGCGGATAGGTCGGGTGGTCGAACAGCACCTTGTCCCGCGGCGACAGCAGCGTGCGCACCAGCAGGCCGATCGCGTGCTGCGCACCGCTGGTGATCATGACGTGGTCGGGCGAGGTCGGCAGCCCCCTGCGCCCGTACCACCCGGCGACCGCCTCGCGCAGCTCCGCAGTGCCGTACCGGTCGTACCCGTGCCGCTCGAAGTGGAGCGGCAGCCGCTCCAGCGCCGTCGCGAAGGCGGCGTGCAGGACCTCGGGGGGCGCGGGCGGAGCGGCGAAGGAGAGGTCGATGTCCTCCGCGTCCGCGCCACCGGCCCGCCGCCGGGCGGGCGCGTCCCCGTGCGGGAGCCGTACGGTCGCCCGCGCGCGCTCCCTCGTCTCCAGGTACCCGTGCTCCACCAGCGTGCGGTACGCGGCCCCGACCGTGGTCCGGCTCGTACCGAGCGCGGTAGCCAGGTCGCGTTCACCCGGCAGCGCCGCCCCGAGAACGACCCGCCCGTCCAGGATCAGCAGCCGCAGCCGGTCGGAGAGCCGCTGGTGCGCCGGCCCGGGCCCCTCCTGCCAGGTCCCCACCATGCGTCCGACGGCGTGCGCGCTGATCTTCACCGGACCAGCGTATGCAATCTGGCCATGGAATCAGGGTCCAGATCCCCTGAGGCTTGGCCCATGCCCCGAGTCATGGCCGTACCCGCTCCCGCCACTCACCACCCGCCCCGCATGAACGCCTACGCCCAGCTCCGGGCGGGCCGCACCGCGCGCCGCGTTCCCCAACTCCTGCTCGGCCTGGCGGGCTACGGCGCCGCCGTCATGATGCTCGTCGAGTCCGGCCTCGGCACGGCGAGCTGGAGCGTGCTCACCGACGGCACGGCGAAAAGCCTCGGCATCTCCTTCGGCTGGGCCACCAACCTGATCTCGCTCCTGGTGCTCCTCGCCTGGATCCCGCTGCGCGAGCTCCCCGGACTCGGTACCGTCCTCAACGTCGCGATCGTCGGCTTCGCCGCCGACGCCACAGCCCTCGTACTCCCCGCGCCCCGGGGGACCGCCGCCGCGCTCGCGTACCTCGCCCTCGGCCTGGTCGCCCTCGGCTTCTTCGACGCGCTCTACCTCGGCGCGCAGTACGGCTCGGGCCCGCGCGACGGCATCATGACCGGACTCGTCCGGCTCACCCGGCTGCCCGTCGCGGCGGTGCGCACCGGCATCGAGGTGTCCGTGGCCGGCCTCGGCTGGCTGCTCGGCGGCACCCTCGGCCTCGGCACCGTGCTCGTCGCCCTGTGCACGGGCCCGCTGGTCGGCTGGTTCCTCCCGCGCCTGACCGTCCGCCTCGCCGCCCCCTCAGGGATGGGCCCGCTCGTGCAGGACGGCAGCCAGCCGTAGCGCGGTGTCCAGGTTGCAGCGCCCCAGATCGACCAGCGGCAGCCCGTACGACCCCGCCGCGGACACCCCGTCCACCCCGAGCGAGGGGAACACCACCCCGACGTCCGTCAGCGCGGCCTTCAACTGCCCCACGGCCTCCTCGGCCGCCAGCATCCGTTCCCTTGGCGTGAGCACCATTTGCAATGTCACCTTTCGCTCTGAGTAGTCGAGTTCAGTACTCAGAGTGGCGACGGGCTGGCTAGCCTTCAAGGGCCAGACTCCAACACCCGCACCTGTTGTCAGGGGAGTTGCCGTGCCCGATTCCGGAGACGTCGACCCGTTCTCCTCACCCCGCACCATGCTCGGCTCCGAACTGCGCGTCGCCCGCAAAAGGGCCGGCCTCAGCCAGGACAAGCTGGGCGAGCCCCTCTTCGTCAGCGGCTCCTTCATCGGCCAACTCGAAGCGGGTACGCGGCGGATGACGGTGGAGCTGGGCCGCCAGATAGACACCATCCTCGGCACGGACGACTTCTTCACCCGCAACTCCGGGGCGCTGGCCAAGTCCAAATACCCCAACCACTTCGCACCTGCGGCTGAGGCGGAGGCCCTGGCCAGAGAGATCCGGGAGTACGCGCCTCTGGCGATTCCCGGAATACTCCAGGTGGAGCCGTACGCTCGGGAGGTTTTCCGCGCCTACCAGCCGACCGCGACGGACGATGTCATCGACGAGCTGGTCGCCAACCGGCTGGCCCGGGCGAAGCTCCTCAGCGATCCAACAACACCATTGTTGTGGTGCGTTCTCGACGAGACTCTCCTTCGGCGGATCGTGGTCAGCAAGACCGTGATGGCCCAGAGTCTGCGGCACATCGCATCCTTGATCCGCTCCCGCCGAATCATCGTGCAAGTACTCCCGTTCAGTGCAGGAGCACACCCCTCCATGGGTGGCACGCTCAAACTGATGTCGTTCGACGACGCTCCCCCGCTCGCATACGTCCAAGGGAACGCAATAGGGATTCTGTTGGACGATCCAGCCACAGTCGCCCGCCACTCCCTGACCTACGATCTCCTTACAGCCAGCGCACTCTCACCTCACGAGTCGCTGGCTCTCATCGAGTCAGTGGCGGAGAGGTACGAGCATGACGCAGCAGCCTGAGTACGGCCTGTCGGCAGCCACGTGGCACAAGTCCAGCTACAGCGGCGGAAGCGGCGGCGACTGCCTTGAGATGGCCACCTGGCGCAAGTCCACCTACAGCGACGGCACCGGCGGCGACTGCCTAGAAGTCTCCGACGGTCACCCCGACATCGTCCCCGTCCGCGACTCCAAGGTCCCCGACGGCCCCCACCTCACCTTCGGCGCCCCCGCCTGGTCCGCCTTCGTCGCCTCCCTCGCCTAGGGAAGCTGCGGCTACGCTCGTCCGCATGTCGAACAGCGTTCCGCTCAACGAGGCACTGCTCTCCACCCTGGGCACCCCCGAGGAGAGCAAGCTCCTGGACAGCAGTCCGCGGTCACGGGTGTGGTGGGTGCGGCCTGCCGACGGGCAGCCGGTGATCGTCAAGCAGATCACCGACACCGGGGACACGGCCGCCGACGCGGACGCGCGCTTCGCGCGGGAGCTCGCCGGGCTGCGCCTGGCGGGGCGGGGCTCCGTGGCCCCTGCGGTGCTCGCCACCGACCCGTCCTCACGCATGATCGTCCTGGAGTACGTGGACGACCTCGGCGAGACGGGCGACTGGATGCCGGCGTACGCCGAGTCGCTCGCCCGCCTGCACGCCCTGACCGGGCCCGCCGACGCGGGCACGCTACCGGTCTGGTCGGGGCCCACGGCCGGCGACGCGGAGTCCTTCCTCGCCCTGGCCAGGGCGCTCGACGTGCCCGTACCGGCCGCGGTCCCCGATGAACTCGCCGGTCTCCTCGACCGGTTGGACCCCACCGCGCACCATGCACTGCTGCACGGCGACCCCTGCCCCGGCAACGACCTGCGCACCGCCGACGGCATCCGCTTCGTCGACTTCGAGCGGGCCTCCCTCGGCAACGGCCTGGTCGAACTCGCCTACTTCCGCATCGCCTTCCCGACCTGCTGGTGCGCCCTGTCGGTCACCGCGGCCCCGCTCGCGGAGGTCGAGGACGTCTACCGGTCCACCTGGCGCGGCCTCACCGGGAAGGACGTCCCGGGCGATCTCGCCGACGCGTGCGCGGGCTGGCTGATCCGGGGCGACGCGCTCGTCGAGCGGGCCCACCGCGGGACGGTCGACCAGCTCGCCCGGGTGCCCGTCGAGGACTTCGAGTGGGGCTACGTCACCGCCCGCGAGCGGCTCGTCCACCGCCTGGTCGTGGTCGCCGACATGACCCGCGACCACGACCACCTGCACGCCGTCGGCCGCCTCGGCTCCGCCTTGGCCGCCCGCCTGCTCGAACGCTGGCCCGCCCTGCGTCCGCTGCCCACCCCCGACGCCCGCCCCTGGTTCTAGGGGGTGTCCGCCCCGGCCCCCGGCACCGTCCGCCCGAAGTGGCGGGCGGTCGGGACCAGGGCGGCCGCCGCCGGTACGAGGAAGCACGCGGCCGCGCAGGCGCCGAGGACGGGCGTGACCCCGAAGACGTCGATGGCCGGGGCGATCAGCGCGAGGCCGACCGGGGCCAGGCCGTAGGAGACGAGGAAGTCCAGCGAGGAGACGCGGGCCAGCCGGTCCGGGGCGACCTCGCGCTGGGTGGCGGTGAACCAGGGCACGTTGAACAGCTCGATCCCGATCCCGGCGACGGCGTAGGCGCCGACGACCACGCCCGGATGCACGGGGAGCATCAGGCTCAGCGGGGCGAATCCGTACGCCGCCAGTCCCGCGAAGGCGGCCCAGCCCTGTGAACGCGGCCGCCAACGGGCGATGACCAGGGATCCGCCGAGGGCGCCCACTATGTACGCGGTCATGGCCGCCGCGAGCACCCATTCGCTGTCGTAGCGGTCCCGGCTGATCAGGGGCAGGGCGACGCTGGTGGCGGAGTAACCGAGGGCGATGACCGCGACGAGGGCGGCCAGTCCGGCGAGGAACCAGGGGTGGCGGCGCGCCTCCCGTACGCCGTCCACGAACTCGGCGCGGAAGCTCGCACGCGGCGCGGGTCCGGCGGCCGCCGGGTCCGCCGCGGTGACGGCCCCCTGACCCTTGCCCGGGACCAGCGCGGCGACCAGCCAGAGCAGGCCGATGCCGAGCAGCAGGGTCCGGACGTCGAGGAAGGCCGCGAGCAGCGCGGTCAGGGCGGGTCCGGCGAGGGTGGATCCGCGTACGGCCATGGTCATGGCGGCGTTGGCCTGCTGACGGCGGCCGGGGTCGACGGTCTCGGCGGTGAGTGCCTGGAACGCCGGGCGGCAGGCGCCCTGCCCGGCTCCGGCGAGGGCGGCGGCGGCCGTCATCAGCAGGAGCGAGCGGCCCAGTCCGGCGGCGAGGAGGGGTGCGGCGACCGCCGCCGCCAGGGCCGACCAGAGGACGACCGCGCGGCGGGAGTGCCGGTCGGCCAGGACTCCGCCGACGGTGACGGCCGCGAGGAATCCGACCGTGCGCGCGGCGAGGACCAGGCCGAGGCCGGCGGCGCTCAGGTCGCGGTGGAGGACGGCGAGCCCGAGGACGAAGGGCAGGGCCCAGGTCGCGAGTCCGGAGGCGGTGGTGCCCGCCCACAGGCGCAGGAACGGGACGTCGAGGAGGACTGAACGCGCATGCGGGTCAGCGGACTTGGCCGCCGGGGGCGCGGGTGTGGTCGCCACGGTGTGATGGCTCCTTGGGGGTGGAGTGGGGGCGCGGTGAACCGCCCCCGGGGTTCTTAATGAAAATGAATACCATTACAGTACCCTTCGAACGTGGTGGTCTTGCCCGGTGCACGACAACGCCCACGCCCGCCCACACCCGCGCCCTCACCTGCCCTGCCCAGACCGGAGAACCCATGCGCCACCCCGCTCGCCTCGGCATCGCCCTGACCCTCGCCCTCGCCACCGCGGCCTGCGCCGCACCCGCCGGCAACGACTCCAAAGCCGAAGCCGCCCCCGCCGCCCAGGCCTCCTCCGTCACGAGCTGCGGCCGCCAGGCCTCCTTCGCCGCGCCGCCGAAACGGGCCGTCGCCCTGGACCAGACCTCGACCGAGACCCTGCTCGAACTCGGACTCCAGGACTCGATGGCGGGCACCGCCAACCTCAAGACGAAGATCCCCGCCCCGTACGAAGCCGCGTACGCCAAGGTCCCGGTCATCGCCCCGAAGATCGCGACCGGCGAGCAACTACGCGCCGCCACGCCCGACTTCGTCATCGGCGGCTCCGCCGACCTCTTCACCAAGGACCGGGCGGGCACCCGCGAGGAGCTGGACGCCCTCAAGGTCCCGACCTTCGTCAGCGCCGTGGACTGCCCCGGGCAGAACCCGGCCGGGGCGACCCCCTTCGAGCTCCTCTTCTCCGACTACGAGAACCTCGGCAAGGTCTTCGGCGCCGAGGAGCGGGCCGGCAAGCTCGCCGCCGACCAGCGCGCCGCCGTCGCCAAGGCCGGGGAGAACGCCGCGGAGCGCACCGGGGGCACCGGGGGCGCCGACCAGCCGACCGTGGTCTACCTCTACTCCGTCTTCAACGGCATGCCGTACGTGGCGGGCAAGACAGGCCTGCCCAGCGAGATGAGCCGCATCGTCGGCGCGAAGAACGCCTTCGATGACGTCGACGGGGACTGGCCGGAGGTCTCCTGGGAGGAAGTCGCCAAGCGCAACCCCGACTTCATCGTGATCGGCGACCTGTCCGAGCGCGGCCGGCCCGGCGACAGCGCCGCCGAGAAGCGCACCACCATGACCGAGCACCCGGTCGTGTCCAAGCTCGCCGCGGTCCGCGACAACAAGATCCTCGAAGTGCCCGGCATCGAGCTGGACCCCTCGGTCCGCTCCGTACACGCCCTGGGACTGCTGGCGGCCGGCATGAAGGACCTCGGGCATGTCCGCTGACACGGCGGCCACGGACACAGCGGCCACCGACCCGGTCGACCTTGCGGGTCCGGTCGCTCCGAGGGGGCCGGGCCCGGCCCCTCGCCGGTCCGCGGTGGCCGCGGCGGGCCTCTTCCTCCTCGCCACGGCCGTCCTGGCGGCCTCGGTCGCGGCAGCCGTCCGCATCGGCGGCGCCGACGTGGGCTGGACCGGCCTCGCCCGCGTCTTCGGTGCCCGACTCGGCCTGGACGTGGAGCCGTTGCCCCCGTTGCTCGACTCGCTCGTCTGGGACCTGAGGCTTCCGCGCGTGCTGATGGCCGCCCTCGTCGGCGCCTCGCTCGCCGTGTGCGGAGCGGTGCTCCAGGCGGTCACCCGTAACGCCCTCGCCGACCCTTACCTGCTCGGCGTCTCCTCGGGCGCCTCCGCGGGAGCGGTCACCGTGGTCGTCCTCGGGATCGGCGCGAGCACCCTCGGCGTCACCGGCGGAGCGCTCGCCGGTGCGCTGCTCTCCTTCGGGCTGCTCCTGCTGCTCCTGCGACGCACCGGACTGGACTCGGTACGCATCGTCCTCACGGGCGTGGTCATCGGGCAGCTCTTCACCGCCCTGACCTCGCTCGTGCTGATGGCCTCGGCGGACGCGGACACCACGCGGGCCGTCACCCACTGGCTCCTGGGCTCGATGGCGCCGGCCCGCTGGAACACGGTCGCGGTCTGCGCGGTCGTCACCCCGCTGGGGCTGGCGGCGGCCTGGCTCTGCTCGAACGCCCTCGACGGGCTCGCCTTCGGCACCGACACCGCCGCGTCCCTCGGGATCGACGTACGGCACACGCGGATGCTGCTGCTCGTGGTCACCGCCGTGCTCACTGCGGTGGCGGTGGCCACCGTCGGCGCCATCGGCTTCGTCGGGCTGATCGTCCCCCACGGGGTGCGGTTCCTCGTCGGGCCGCTGCACCGGGTGCTGCTGCCGTACGCGGCGCTGGCGGGCGCGGTGTTCCTGGTGTGGACGGACGCGCTGGCACGGATCGCCTTCGGACCCCGCGAGGTTCCCGTCGGCGTGATCACCGCACTGCTCGGCGTACCGATCTTCCTGCTGGTCCTGCGCAAGCGGGGTGAGCTGTGAGGATCACCGCCGAAGCAGTGAGCTGGTCGGTGGCGGGCACGCCGGTCGTACGCGAAGTCAGCGCGGACATCGCCACCGGCGAGACCGTCGGGCTGCTCGGCCCCAACGGCTCCGGCAAGTCCTCGCTGCTGCGCTGCCTGGCCGGCCTACGGGCTCCCGACGCGGGCGCGGTCCGGTACGACGGGGAGTCCGTACGCGACTGGAGTGCGCGCAGGATCGCCCGGCACGTCGCCTTCGTCGAGCAGGACGCGGGCGCGGACGGCGATCTGGCGGTCGCCGACATCGTCGGCCTGGGCCGGACCCCGTTCCGCGACCGCTGGCACGGGCCGGACGCCACCGACCGGGCCGTGGTCACCGCCGCGCTGGAACGCGTAGGACTCACCGCGCTCGCCGGCCGTCGCTGGAAGGCGCTGTCGGGCGGGGAGCGGCAACGCACGCACATCGCCCGCGCGTTGGCCCAGCAGCCGTCCGGACTGCTGCTCGACGAGCCCACCAACCACCTCGACGTCAAACACCAGTTGGAGCTGATGGAGCTGCTGTCCGGCACCGGACAGACGGTCCTGGTCGCGCTGCACGACCTGTCGCTCGCCGCCCGGTACTGCGACCGGCTGCTGCTCCTGCACCACGGCCGCCTGGTCGCCTCCGGCCCGCCCGCCGCCGTCCTGACGGCGCAGCGGCTCGCCGAGGTCTTCGAGGTGGACGCCGAACTCACCACCGACCCCCTCGGACACCCGCAGGTCAGCTACCGCGGACCGCTCGGCGCACCGGGCCCGACGGCCGCGACGCCGATGCCCCAACCCGCTCTGTGAAGAGGAACCCCATGAACCCGATGCCCCGCACCACCGCCCCCGCCCCCGCCCCCGCGACCTCGGTCGACGCGCTCGTCGAGGCCGTACTGGCCGGCGAGCACGGCCCGCTGCCCTCCTCGCTCGTGGCGACCAGCGTCTTCTGGATCCACCACGGCACCCGCCTGGCCGGCGGCGACACCACCTACCTCAACCAGTACGTCCTGGTCCGCCTCGGCGGCTCCTTCGGCGGCTGCGCGTTCGAGGCCGGCGAGATCGACCCGTCGATCTGCCGCGACTCCTCCGGCACCCCGCTCGACGTCCTCCTGCGCGAGGCCCCGCGCCCCCTGCGCATCGCCGCCCTCGACGCCTACCTCTCCGAGACCCGCCCCCACCGCCTGGCGGCCGAGGAGGGCGACGCGGAGCCCGTGACCCTCCCCGCCGGCACCCCCGAGCTCCGTGCCGGGGCCCGGGACGCCGCCATCGCCGGACTGCTCGACATCGAGGAGGGCGCCGAGGTCGGCCTCATCGGCGTCGTCAACCCGCTGGTGGCGGCGATCCGCGCGCGCGGCGGCCGGCCGCTGCCCTGCGACCTCAACCTCAAGGCCACCCAGTGGGGCGACCCCGTCACCGACGACATGCACGAGGTGCTGGAGCGCGCGCAGGCCGTCGTCGCCACCGGCATGACCCTGAGCAACGGCACCTTCGACACCATCCTGGAGCGCTGCCGCTCCCGCGGCATCCCGCTGGTCGTCTACGCACAGACCGGCAGCGCCGTCGCCCGCGCCTTCCTCGGCTCCGGGGTGACCGCCCTGTCCGCGGAGCCCTTCCCCTTCTCGCAGTTCAGCGCCGAGGAGACGGTCCTTTACCGCTACCGGACGGCGGGCCGCGCGTGAGGCCCGGCGCCGCCGCAGCCACCGCTCCCGGCACCGCCACCTCCACCGCCACCTCCACCGCCACCGGCACCGGGCAGGCCCCCTGCCACCACGGCGAGATCCTCCAGGGCGTCTTCCTCGACGCCGCCGGGCGCCGGTGCGCCGGACTGGTCACCCTCCCCATGGCGGGCCCCGGCAGCAGCGCCGCGTTCGTCCGCCGCCCCGGCGCGGAGCCCGAGGCGCTCACCGTCGCACCCGCCGACCGCACGAAGGCGGCGCGGGCCGCGGCCCTCACCGTCGCGGAGTGCGCGCGGCGGACCGGTCAGCCGCCCTGCGGCGGGGAGTTGCGGCTCACCGGCGAGATACCGGTGGGCCTGGGCATGGGCAGCTCCAGCAGCGACGTGATCGCAGCCGTGCGCGCGGTCGCGGACTCGTACGGACTGCGGTTGGAGCCCTCGACGGTCGCCGGGCTCGCCGTACGCGCCGAACTCGCCTCCGATCCGCTGATGCTGGGCGGCCGCCCGGTGCTGTTCGCCCAGCGGGAGGGCCGGGTCCTGGAGGTCCTCGGCCCGGCCCTGCCGCCGCTGGTCGTGGTGGGCTGCGCCCTCGGCGGGGGCGCGCCCGTCGACACCCTGTCCCTGCCGGTGGCCGAGGTGGGCGACAGCGACGTACGGGCCTACGAGCGGCTGCGCGCGCTGCTGCGCCGGGCCGTGGCCACCGGCAGCGCGGAGCTGCTCGGCGCGGTCGCCACCGCCAGCGCACGGCGCGGCCAACAGGTCCTCGGACATCCGGAGTTCGACGCCCTGGCCGTCCTCGCCCGGCGGGTCGGGGCGGTCGGCGTGCAGATCGCGCACAGCGGCGCGGTGGCGGGCGTGCTCTTCGATCCGGCCGCACCCGGGCTGCGCCGCCGCGTCCGCGGCTGCCTGCGCGCCCTGGACGCCCACGGCATCCCCGCCACCCGCACCTTCACGACCTTCGCCGGCGCCGGCACGACCACCAAGGAGATCCCGAACCATGGACATGGACCAGCACATCGCGGAGTCGATCGGCCGGCCGGACCTGATACGCCTCGACGACCGGCTCGTCTGCCTGCGCTTTGAAACGATGAAGGTGGTCTCCGCCCTCGCGGCGGTACGCCACCTGCTCGACACCGGCGTCGTGCGCCGCGGGGACACCCTGCTGGACAGCTCCAGCGGCATCTACGCGTACGCCCTGGCCCTGACCTGCCACCGGTACGGCCTGCGCTGCCACATCGTCGGCTCGGCCACGGTGGACCACACGCTGCGGACCCAACTGGCCGTCCTCGGAGCCACGCTGGAGCAGATGGAGCCGTGCAGCGACCTGAAGCTCGACCAGAAGCGGCGCGTCGAGCGGATCCACGAGATCCTCGCCGCACACCCCGAGTACCACTGGATGCGCCAGTACCACGACGACGTCCACTACCTCGGCTACCGCGCGATCGCCGACCGGATCCGCGAGGCCACCGGCACGGAGGCGCTCACCGTCGTCGGCGGGGTCGGCTCGGGCGCCTCCACCGGCGCCCTGACCCGCTACCTCCGCGCGGACGCCGCTGACACCTCCCGCATCGAACTCATCGGCGTCCAGCCGTACGGCAGCATCACCTTCGGCTCCGAACACGTCACCGACACCGAGATGATCATCGCGGGGATCGGCAGCTCCATTCCCTTCGGGAACGTCTCCCACGAGCTGTACGACGCCCTGCACTGGGTCTCCTTCGACGCGGCCCTGGCCGGCAGCGTCGACCTGCTGCGCCGGCACGCGGTCTTCGCCGGGCTGTCGACCGGCGCCGGCTACCTCGCCGCCCGCCACGAGCGCGAGCGCTCGCCCCACCGCACGGTCCTCTTCATCGCCCCCGACACCGGCCACCGCTACGTCGACACCGTCTACGCCAGGCACCGCGAGGCCGCGCCGATCGCGACCCTCGCCCCGCGCGAGGTGACGGACCGGAGCGATCTGGCCCTGCCGTGGGCGCGGATGCAGTGGAACCGCGCCGCTGCGTGAGCACGCCGCCGCGCCCCCGGTCAGAGTCCCTACCGCCACGCCCTGAACGGTTTCAGCGCCCGCCTCTCCCCCGACCAGGTCGACTCCCTGCGGTCGACGGCGGTCGTGACCTCGGTCGAGCCGGCGGCCCGGTCGCCGTCTCCGGCCCGGCGGTCCAGGCGGATCAGTGGCGGATCAGTGCGGGAAGCTCCCCGTGTCGAGCGTCAGCGCGAAGGGCTCGGGGAGCCGCAACTCATCGCCGAAGGCGACCCGGACCGCGTGCTTGTAGGCGCCCTTCTCCGGTTCGGTGAACAGCGTCGCCGTGGGGCCGTGCTCGTCGAAGCGATCGATGAGCAGGTAGACCGGGACGGGGGCGTGGGCGTAGGCCCAGAGCTTCTTCTTCCGGTCGTCCTCGGCGTTGCTCTTGGAGGTGATCTCCGCGACGACCAGCGCATCGGCCGCGTCCACGGGGTCCGAGACCTCGGCCTCCACGTCATCGACCAGGGCGGCCGGGGCGACCACGAGGTCCGGAACGTAGAGCTTGTCCAGGGCGGCGATGTGGATGCCGAGCCACTGGTAGACACCCCACTCCGGCGGCACGACCTCGTACAGGGCACGCTGCACCGTGGCCGCGACGGCGTGGTGGTGGCGGTGGGGCGGCGGCGCCAAGGTGATCCGGCCGCCGTCGATCTCGGCCCGCCAGCCCTTCGGCACGTCCAGGTCGCACCAGGTCCGCAGCAGGTACTCCCACGTGTGACCGTCGGCGTAGCGGCCGGGCTCGGGCGTGGCTGCGGTCATTGCGATCCCCCTCTGTCATGGCATATGCCAGGGAGGGTAGGGCGGGCCGCCGACGGGTGGCGGGCGCTTGCCTTCCCCGTCCCACGATCGAGTGGCGCAGGCCCCCCACTACACCCGTTCCGGGGCCTGCGCCGACGGGACCGTCGTGCGGATCGGGTCCCAGCACTGGACGCCCTTCAGGTCAGGCATGCGGTCCCGGGTGAAGACCGGCTCCAGGCCCGCCCGGCGCTGGGCGAGGTAGTCGTCCAGGAGGCGGAAGGCGATGGCCGACAGCGGGATGATCGCGGCCAGGTTGATCAGGGCCATGAGGCCCATGAACACGTCCGCCAGGTTCCAGACGACCGACACCGAGCCGAGGGAGCCCAGGACGACCGCCGACAGGACGAGCACCCGGTATCCCGGCAGGACCCATCGCTTGCGGGTGATGAACTGGATGTTGGTCTCGCCGTAGTAGTAGTTCCCGATCATGCTGCTGAAGGCGAGCATGAAGACGACGCCGGTCAGGAGGTGGCCGGCCCACCCGCCCAGCGTGTCGCTGAGCGCGGTCTGCGTCAGGTCCGCGCCCTGGCGGCCCGACAGCTCCGGGTTGCTGACGAGGACGATGAAGGCCGTCATCGTGCAGACGAGGAGGGTGTCGAAGAAGACGCCCAGGGACTGTACGAGGCCCTGCTTGACCGGGTGCGAGACCTCGGCGGCGGCGCCCGCGTTCGGGGCCGAGCCGAGCCCCGCCTCGTTGGAGAACATGCCGCGCCGGATGCCCTGCTGGATCGCCGCGCCGATGCCGCCGGCCGCCAGCTCGCGGAAGCCGAAGGCGCCGCCGACGATGTCCGCGATGACCCGGGGGAACTCGGTGATGTTGAGGAGGACCACCGCCGCGCCGAGGAGGAGGTACACGATCGCCATCACCGGCACCAGCACCGTGGTGATGGACGAGATCCGCTTGACCCCGCCGAAGACGGCCAGGCCCAGCAGGGCGGCCAGCAGCACGCCGAGGGAGGGGCCGAACCAGTTCGAGCCGTCCGCGTCGGCGAGGGAGCCCGAAGCCACGGCGGTGATGGTGTTGGCCTGTACGGCGTTGAAGACGAAGCCGAAGGTGACGGTGATCGTCACCGCGAAGAGCACCCCGAGCCAGCGTTTACCGAGCGCCCGCTGCATGTAGTACGCGGGGCCGCCCCGGTAGGCGCCGCCGGCGTTGCGCACCTTGTAGAGCTGGGCGAGCGCCGATTCCACGAAGGCGGAGGCCGCGCCGATCAGCGCCATCATCCACATCCAGAAGACGGCGCCCGCGCCGCCCAGCGTGATGGCGGCGGCGACACCCGCGATGTTGCCGGTACCGACGCGCGCGGCGGCCGAGATCGTGAAGGCGCCGAAGGACGAGACCTGCTTGCGGCCGTCGGCGCGCGGCGGGGTCTTCTCCTTCACCACCCGGAACATCTCGGGAAGCAGGCGCAGCTGCACACCCCGGGAGCGGACCGTGAAGTACAGGCCCGCACCGACCACCAGCGGAATCAGCAGGTAGGTCCAGAGGTGATCGTTGACGTTGACGATCACCGAATCCAGAGTGTCCATGATGCGAAGTCTCCCCGGGGCGGAAGGCCCACGGACAGGGACCTACGTCCGTCGCCGGAGGGACGGAAGACCCGCGCTGCCCGCCCTTCGCCCCCTCCTCGCCGCTCGGGGCAACCGGCTCGGCAACCGGCTCATCCCCACAGCCCGTGCCGCTCCGCCCACTCCCGCACCGCCGCCGCGACCAGCAGCGGGTGGTCCTGGGGGGTGTGGTGCCCGGCCGGCACGTCGTCGTGCCGGGCGAGCTCCAGGCCCGCCATGTTCGCCACGCACCACTCGACGGTCTCCGGCCCCGTCATCGCCCCGGGTCCGGGAGCGAAGGTCAGCAGCAGCTTGGGCACGTCCGGACCGGCCGCGAGCCAGTCGCCGTACGCCGCCACGCGGGCCACCACCTCGGCGGGCTCCCCGCCCAGCGGCATCGACCGCGCCCACTGGAGCAGCGGGCGCCGGCTCTCCCTCGTCGGGTACGGGGCCCTGTACGCGTCCAGGTCGCGGGGGTCCAGCGGGCGGGCGACGCTGCCGGGCAGCGCCTGCTCGATGAAGGCGTTCTCGTCGAGGATCATCGCTTCCCCGACGCCGGGCGTCTTGATCGCCCTGAACAGTTCGCGGCCGCCTTCGGGGAACTCCTCCCAGCTCATCGGCTTGACGATGGTTTCGGTGAACGCGATCCCGCGTACCCGCCCCGGATGCCGGGCGGCCCAGTCGAAGGCGAGTGCGCCGCCCCAGTCGTGCCCGACCAGGACCACCTCGTCCAGGCCGAGCGCGTCGAACCAGGCGTCGAGGTAGCGGGCGTGGTCGGCGAAGTCGTAGCCGATGGCGGGCTTGCCCGAGTCCCCCATGCCGATCAGGTCCGGTGCGAGCAGCCGGCCGGGGCCGCCGAGGGCGGGCAGGACCTCGTTCCAGAGATGGGAGGAGGTGGGGTTCCCGTGCAGGAAGACCACGGGCACACCGGTCCGCGCACCGGCTTCCCGGTAGTGGATCGTCGAGTCGAGTACGGGCTGTACGGGCATGGCTGCTGCTCCTGCGGAGAAGGGGGAGAAGGGAAGGCGACGTCGGCGGATGCGATGCGGGACCGGGCCGGATGCGGTCAGCGGAAGGCCGCCGCCGTGCGGTCCGCCCAGGCGGCGAAGGGGCGCGGGGCCCGGCCGAGGATCCGCTCGACGGCCGGGCTGACGGCCCGTTCGGCGGGGACCGGGGCGCCCAGGATGGACAGCGTGCCGTCCACCGCCGGCTCGGGCATGAAGGTCAGCATCTGCGCCCGCGCCTCCTCGGGGCTCTGCTCCACGAACCGCACGGGCTCGCCGATCGCCCCCGCGATCGCTGCGGCCCGCTCGCGCGGGGTGACCGGGGCCGGGCCGGTCAGGTCGTACGTGCGGCCCGAGTGCCCGGCGTCCCGCAGGACGGCCGCCGCGACCTCCGCCACGTCGGCCGGGTCGACCGTCGGCAGCCCGACGTCCCCGAAGGGTGCGGCGGCCGTGCGGTGCGTACGGATCGACTCGGCCCAGGCGAAGGCATTGGAGTCGAGCCCGCCCGAGCGCAGGACCGTCCACTCCAGACCCGAGCGGCGGACGGCCTCCTCGAAGGCGGCCGGATGCCCGTACTGCTCGGGCCGGGTCCCGACACCCTGCGAGGACAGCAGCACGACCCTGCGTACGCCGGCCTCCGCGGCCAGGTCGAGGACCGCCTGCGGATCCTCGCCGGCGACGAGCAGGAACAGGGCCCCGGCCCCGGCGAGGGCGGGCCGCAGGCTCTGCGGCTCGGCGAGGTCGGCCCGGTGGTGGCGGACGCCCTGGGGCAGGGCCTCCTCCGGTGCCCGGCGGGAGACGGCCGTGACCTGCTCCCCCGCCGCCGCGAGGATCCGTACCAGTTCGCCGCCGACGTTCCCGGTCGCACCCTTGATGACGATCATGAAAGGCTCCCACCTGTGAAGTGAGTTAGTCGACTGACTAACTCCTGGCACGACCATAGCCCGCCGGGCGACGCCCGTCTACACTTAGTCAGGTGACTTACTCAGATGCCGTCGAAGCGGCCCCGGAAGCCCGGCCGGACCGCCCGCGGGCCAAGCGCGGCGGCAAGCGCGAACGCCTCGCCGCGGCTGCGGCCCGGGTCCTGCACGAACAGGGCATGGAGAAGACGACGATCGCCGACATCGCGCGCGCGGCCGACGTGCCGCTCGGCAACGTCTACTACTACTTCAAGACCAAGGACCAACTGGTCGAAGCGGCCATCGACGCCCACGCGCAGACCCTGGCGGGCATGATCAGCGCCCTCGACGAGCTCCCCACCCCGCAGGACCGCCTGAAGGCCCTCCTCGCCGGCTGGGTCGAACAGCGCGAGCTCACCGCCCGCTACGGCTGCCCCACCGGCTCGCTCGCCTCCGAACTCGACAAGCGCGACGACGGCCTCGACCAGACCCTCGCCACCGTCATGCGGGTGCTGCTCGACTGGGCCGAGCAGCAGTTCCTCGCGCTGGGCCGCACCGCGGACGCGCGCGAGCTGGCGGTCGCCCTGATCGCCTCCTACCAGGGCATCTCGCTGCTCACGAACACCTTCCGCGACCCGGAACTGATGGCCGCGGAAGGGCGTCGCCTGGAGCGCTGGATCGACTCGCTGGCCTGACGCGACAGGCCCTAGCGGGCGGGCCTCGGGGGACGGTCGTCGGGGCCGAAGAGACGCGTCCTGCGGACCGGGGCGTGCTGCCGAGGGCAGCCACCAGCAGGGACGGGGCGACGGCGGCGAGGATGCGTGCGCGTTTCCCCGGGGACCAGCTTTCGACGTGGGCGATCGGCAGTCGAACAGCCGACCAGCCCGCTCAGCCCAATCCAGCCGTCCCGCGCTCGAAAACCAGAGTCCGGGGCGAAGCCAATCCAGCCGTCCCGCGCTTGAGGACCGGGGTCCGGGGCGGAGCCCCAGGGGGTCCGGGCGCAGCCCGGTACCCCCCCAGCCCGTCCGGCGCTTGAGGACCGGGGTCCGGGCAGCGCCCGGGGAACGGTGGAAGGGCGGGTAGGGGACTTCGCCCCGCGCAGCGGCACACGCACACCCGCCGCCTCCGCCGCTCAGCCCCGGCGGGGCCCCGCCCCACGGGCGGCCGCGACGAAAGCGCGGATGAGATCGGGGGACTTGACCCCGCGCTCGCTCTCCACACCGCTGGACACGTCCACACCCCACGCGCCGGTGACCGTGACGGCCTCACCCACGTTGGCCGGCGTCAGCCCGCCCGCCAGGAGCCAGCGGCCCGCGGGGGCGGCGAACTCCGCCGAGCCCCAGTTCCACGGCTTGCCGGAGCCCGGGTCCGGGGCGTCGAGGAGCAGCAGGTCCTCCCCGTACTCCCCGCAGCGCTCCACGTGCTGCGCCGTCGCCCGCAGCAGTGTGCGCCCCTCGGCGCGCAGCGCCGCGAAGTCCTCCGGGCCCTCCTCGCCGTGCAGCTGCACGCCCCGTACGCCGCTCTCCTCGGCGAACCGCCGCACCTCGGCGACGGACTGCCCCCGGAACACCCCCACGGTGAGCACCCCGTCCGGCACCCCCGCGGCCAGCTCCCGCGCGGCGGCGGCGTCGACCGTACGCGGGCTCCCGGGCGCGAAGACGAAGCCGACGGCATCGGCTCCGGCGGCCACGGCCACCTCGACGTCGTGCGCGGTCTTGAGCCCGCAGATCTTGACGAACACATCAGTCATGTCATGCAGTCAACCAGGTCATGACGGCGCATCGACGATCAGTCCGGCATCCCGTGCGGCATCGGCCAGGCGCTTGTCGTACGTCACGAACGAGGTCAGCCGCTCTCCGATGCTGAGCGCCGGCGCCAGATGGACGGCGTCGAGGCTTCGAACCGTGGCCGGCCGCACGGTTTGGGCGAGAATGCGGATGCCGGGATCAAGATCGATACTGGCCCAACCCGTCTCCGCTCTTTCATCGAGCCACTCACGCAATGCCTGCGACTCGGATTCCGCGTGGACCAGCTTCGGCCGCTCTGACGGCCACGGATCGCGAGCTGCCGTCCCGCGTGAGAACAGCCGGGGCGTGCTCGGTCTCCGAGTCGGTGCGGATCGTCACGGTGTCAGCCATGACATCGACGTAAGACGAAACGTCTTACGCTGCCGGCCGCCTCGCGCGAAAACGCCCGAGGGCGGCACCCCCTCCGTCAGGAAGGGGTGCCGCCCTCGGTACGTGAAGAACAGCCGATCTACCTTCGGGCCGGAGCCCGGGGGTGGATCAGAAGTCCATGTCGCCGCCCGGCATGCCGCCGCCGGCACCGGCGCCGGCCTTCTCGGGCTTGTCAGCGATGACGGCCTCGGTGGTGAGGAAGAGGGCCGCGATCGACGCCGCGTTCTGCAGGGCAGAGCGGGTGACCTTCGCCGGGTCGATGATGCCCGACGCGATCATGTCGACGTACTCGCCGGTCGCGGCGTTCAGGCCCCAACCGATCTGCAGGTTGCGGACCTTCTCCACGACGACGCCACCCTCGAGACCACCGTTGACGGCGATCTGCTTGAGCGGGGCCTCCAGCGCGAGCTTGACGGCGTTGGCGCCGGTCGCCTCGTCGCCGGTGAGCTCGAGCTTGTCGAAGACCGAGGAGGCCTGCAGCAGGGCCACGCCGCCACCGGCGACGATGCCCTCTTCGACGGCCGCCTTCGCGTTGCGAACGGCGTCCTCGATGCGGTGCTTGCGCTCCTTGAGCTCGACCTCGGTCGCGGCGCCGGCCTTGATGACCGCAACACCGCCGGCGAGCTTCGCCAGGCGCTCCTGCAGCTTCTCGCGGTCGTAGTCCGAGTCGGAGTTCTCGATCTCGGCGCGGATCTGGTTGACGCGACCCTGGACCTGGTCGCTGTCACCGGCACCGTCGACGATGGTGGTCTCGTCCTTGGTGATGACGACCTTGCGGGCGCGGCCGAGCAGGTCGAGACCGGCGTTCTCGAGCTTGAGGCCGACCTCCTCGGAGATGACCGTGCCGCCCGTGAGGATGGCGATGTCGCCGAGCATGGCCTTGCGACGGTCACCGAAGCCCGGGGCCTTGACGGCGACGGACTTGAAGGTGCCGCGGATCTTGTTGACGACGAGGGTGGAGAGCGCCTCGCCCTCGACGTCCTCGGCGATGATCAGCAGCGGCTTGCCGGACTGCATGACCTTCTCCAGGAGCGGCAGCAGGTCCTTGACCGAGCCGATCTTGGAGTTGACGATCAGGATGTACGGGTCGTCGAGGGACGACTCCATGCGCTCCATGTCGGTGGCGAAGTACGCCGAGATGTAGCCCTTGTCGAAGCGCATGCCCTCGGTGAGCTCGAGCTCCAGGCCGAAGGTCTGCGACTCCTCGACCGTGATGACGCCTTCCTTGCCGACCTTGTCCATGGCCTCGGCGATGAGCTCGCCGATCTGGGTGTCGGCGGCGGAGATGGAGGCCGTCGAAGCGATCTGCTCCTTGGTCTCGACGTCCTTGGCCTGCGCCAGCAGGGCGGCGGAGACGGCCTCGACGGCCTTCTCGATACCGCGCTTGAGGGCCATCGGGTTCGCACCGGCGGCCACGTTGCGCAGACCCTCGCGGACGAGCGCCTGGGCGAGAACGGTGGCGGTGGTCGTACCGTCGCCGGCGACGTCGTCCGTCTTCTTGGCGACTTCCTTGACCAGCTCGGCGCCGATCTTCTCGTACGGGTCCTCGAGCTCGATCTCCTTGGCGATGGAGACACCATCGTTGGTGATCGTGGGCGCGCCCCACTTCTTCTCAAGGACGACGTTGCGACCCTTGGGGCCAAGGGTGACCTTGACGGCGTCGGCGAGCTGGTTCATCCCACGCTCGAGGCCGCGGCGGGCCTCCTCGTCGAACGCAATGATCTTGGCCATCTGAAGTGGTCCTCCCGGACAGCGGTGGATTGCTCCCGGACCGCGCCCGCGCCCGCGACGGACGGCCTGCGTGCCCGGCGGTTCCTTCCCACCGGACCCTGCGGGCCTCACCGACCCGGTCCTCGTTTAGTAGCACTCTCACCCGGAGAGTGCTAACGCCAATGATTAGCACTCGACCCCCCCGAGTGCAAGCGGCTTCGAGCAACCCGGGATGAACACCCAGACGCCGCAAGGGCTCCGGAGCCGCCACGCACGAGGGGCCCGCATCCCGTGTCCAGGATGTGGGCCCCTCGTACATATGCCGTTGTGCCGTCGTGCGCGGCCGCTGTGCGCGACCGCGTACGTGTCGGTGGTCGATCGCGGTCGGACTAGCCGGCGGCGAGCTTGACCATGTCCGCCTGCGGACCCTTCTGGCCCTGCGAGATCTCGAATTCGACCCGCTGACCTTCTTCAAGGGTGCGGTACCCGTCCATCTGGATGGCGCTGTAGTGGACGAACACATCCGCACCACCGTCGACCGCGATGAAGCCGTAGCCCTTCTCCGCGTTGAACCACTTGACGGTGCCCTGAGCCATGCCTAACTCCCCTATTACTGGCCCTTGCGCAGGACCGCACTTCGCGGTCCCGGGTCAGAACTTGCGCCGGAACGCCTCGACCGGGGCTGAATGTATCCGCACCGCTGCTGTCTGCAACAGGTCATTCCGACGAGAATTCTGGACACACCAAAAGATTGAAATAGGGTGAAAACCAGGAATATTCCAGGGCAACTCGGGCCGGACAAACGCCGCCAACGACCCATAGCGCACTTGCATGTTGACTCAATGTCAACCCTCGCGCGACCCGCTCATATGCGGCGGGCAAGAACAGCGGAGGGGACTTCCCCAACCCTACCGCGCCCAACCAAGCAGAATTCCCCCCTCCGTTTGGTAACGGAGGGGGGAATTCAGTTTCTACGAAGTGTTACGAAGCCCTACGAAGGCCCACGAAGCCCGACGAGCCTCAGCAGCCGCCCGCGACGGCGGGGATGATCGAGATGCCGGCGCCGTCCGGAGTGGACGTCTGCAGCCCGCCCTCGAAGCGCACGTCGTCGTCGTTGACGTAGACGTTGACGAAGCGGCGCAGCTTGCCCTGGTCGTCCAGGACGCGCGCGGCGATGCCGGGGTGGCTGGCCTCCAGGGACTGGATGACCTCTTCGAGGGTCGCACCCTCGGCGGCGACCTCGGCCTGGCCGCCGGTGTAGGTGCGCAGGATGGTGGGGATGCGGACGTTGACGCTCATGGCGCTACTGCCTTTCCGGTGTGCAGGGAGGGAGAGATCAGGCCAGGTTGGCGGCGCGGAACGCGTCCAGGCTGGGGCGGATGGTGGCGGTCTGGCCACCACCTTCGGCCACCGCCTCCAGGGTCTTGAGGCCGTCACCGGTGTTCAGGATCACGGTGGTCAGCGTGGGGTCGAGCTGCCCGTTCTCGACGAGCTTCTTCGTCACGCCGACGGTCACGCCGCCCGCGGTCTCGGCGAAGATGCCCTCGGTCTGCGCGAGCAGCTTGATGGCCTCGACGACCTGGGTGTCGTTGACGTCCTCGACGTACCCGCCGGTGCGGCGCGCGATGTCCAGGACGTACGGGCCGTCCGCCGGGTTGCCGATGGCCAGCGACTTGGCGATGGTGTTCGGCTTCTGCGGGCGGACCACCTCGTGACCGGCCTTGAAGGCGGTCGAGACGGGCGAGCAGCCCTCGGCCTGGGCGCCGAAGATCTTGTACGGCTTGTCCTCGACGAGGCCGAGCTTGATCAGCTCCTGCAGACCCTTGTCGATCTTCGTGAGCTGCGAGCCGGACGCGATCGGGATGACGATCTGGTCGGGCAGCTGCCAGCCGAGCTGCTCGCAGATCTCGTACGCCAAGGTCTTGGAACCCTCGCCGTAGTACGGGCGCAGGTTGACGTTGACGAAGCCCCAGCCCTCGCCCAGCGGGTCGCCGATGAGCTCGGAGCAGAAGCGGTTGACGTCGTCGTAGTTGCCCTCGATGCCGACCAGGTCGCCACCGTAGACACCGGCCATGACGACCTTGCCCTGCTCCAGGTCGTGCGGGATGAACACGCAGGAGCGGAAGCCGGCGCGGGCGGCCGCGGCGCCGACGGCGCCGGCCAGGTTGCCGGTGGAGGAACAGGAGAGGGTGGTGAAGCCGAAGGCGCGGGCGGCCTCGACGGCGATGGCCACGACGCGGTCCTTGAAGGAGTGCGTCGGGTTGCCGGAGTCGTCCTTGACGTACAGCTTGCCGGTGACGCCGAGCTCCTTGGCCAGGTTGGCCGCGTCCACGAGCTTGGTGAAGCCGGGGTTCAGGCTCGGCTTGGAGGCCACGTCCGCCGGGACGGGCAGCAGCGGCGCGTAGCGCCAGATGTTGTTCGGGCCGGCCTCGATGGCGGCGCGCAGGGCTTCCGGGTCGCCCAGGGGCAGCTCGTAGGCGACTTCGAGCGGTCCGAAGCACTCGGCGCAGGCGAAGATCGGGCCGAGCTCGAAGCGGGTACCGCACTCACGACAGGAAAGGCCGGTGGCGGGACCGAGATCGACAGAGGTGCCGGACGCATTGATTTCAACGGTTTCGGCAGAGGTTGCGACAGACTGTGCAGCCATGATGGCGAGGCCCTTTCTCCTCATCTTCCCCATGGCGCACTTCGCCATGAGACGGAATTGGCACCTTCCCTAGCCGGGGACCTCGCTGCGGCGCTGGAATGCGCGATCGCGAGAACCGACTGGAGGGTTGCCGGGGCTTCAACGGGCCGTGTCCCTCTGCCCCTCTGGATGAGCGGTATGGCACCGGCACACGCGCTCTGTGGCGCGCCGGTGCGTTTGTACGCGGGCCCCCCGGCATGCGGTGGACCATCGCGTTGTTCAAGACTGTAACCGAAGGCCCGGGTGGTTGAGACAGCCGTCCGAACCGCGAGATGGATCACATTTCGGTCCAAACCAGTGAAGAACCAGGGAGTGCTGAAGGTGCTGGAAGAGGTGGAGCGCTGGTTGGCAGACCGCTCCTGGTCCGCCGCCGACCGACCGCTCGGCCAGCTGCTTTCCGCCAAGCGGGCAGCGGGGACCACGGTGAGCGTGGTGTTGCCGGCGCTGAACGAGGAGGCGACGGTCGGCGCGATCGTCGAGGTGATCCGGCGCGATCTGATCGAGGGCCTGCCGGTGCCGCTGGTGGACGAGCTCGTCGTGATCGACTCGGGCTCCACGGACCGCACCGCGGAGGTCGCGGCCAAGGCCGGAGCCCGGGTGGTGCACCGCGACGAGGTCCTGCCGCGGATACCGGCGCTGCCCGGCAAGGGCGAGGTGCTGTGGCGCTCACTGCTGGCCACCACCGGTGACATCGTCTGCTTCGTGGACGCCGACCTGCGCGATTTCTCGGCCACCTTCGTGTCGGGAATCGTCGGCCCGCTGCTGACCGATCCGGACGTGCGGTTCGTCAAGGCGATGTACGACCGCCCCCTCGGCCAGGAGTTCAGCGACCCGACCGGCCTCACCTCCGCCAAGGCCCACGGCCAGGGCGGCCGGGTCACGGAGCTGGTGGCCCGCCCCCTGCTCAACCTGCACTGGCCGCAGCTGGCCGGCTTCGTCCAGCCGCTCGGCGGCGAGTACGCCGTGCGCCGCGAGCTGCTGGAGCGGCTGCCGTTCCCCGTGGGCTACGGGGTCGAGCTGGGCCTGCTGGTGGACGCGCTGCACACGGCCGGGCTGGACGCGCTGGCCCAGGTGGACGTGGGCGTACGGCTGCACCGGCACCAGGACGGCCAGGCCCTGGGCAGGATGGCCGCCGCGATCTACCGCACGGCGCAGGTGCGGCTCTCGCGCGGGCACCTCGTACGCCCCGAGCTGACGCAGTTCGAGCGCGGCCCGGACGGGTTCGTACCGCACACCTACGCCGTGGACACCGAGGAGCGGCCGCCGATGCGGAACATCGAGGAGTACGCACGCCGTCGCGTGGCGTAACGTCCGGCTGCCGGAAGGGCAGTCGTCAGGCGCGCCAAGCGCGTCAAGCCCGCTGCCGCAAGGTAAGCAGGAATCTCCCGGCCTCAGCCGGGAGAGCGCTTCAAGGCGGCCACGTGCTCCACCGCTCGACCAGCCCGCACGGCGGCCGCCACGCTCACGACACTCGGCGGTGTGGTCTTCCTCTCGGTCAGGCGGACGCGCAGGCGCTGACGTTTGACCGGCGGCGAGGCGGGCTAGGTTCGCCGCATGGCTTCCCAAGTGCTCGTAGCCGCGAATCGCGGCCCCCTCTCGTACGCCCTCGCCGCGGACGGCACGCTCAGTGCCCGCCGCGGCGGGGGCGGCCTCGTCTCCGGCCTCTCCACCGCCCTCGCGGAGCAACCCGGGGCGCTGTGGATCTGCGCGGCGCTGTCGGACGCGGACCGGGAGGCGGTACGACGGGGAGTCGCCGAGCCGGGCGTACGGATGCTGCCGATCGACCCGGAGGTCTACGACGGCGCGTACAACGGCATCGCGAACTCGGTGCTGTGGTTCCTCCACCACCACCTGTACGAGATCCCGCGCGAGCCGGTCTTCGACGCGGAGTTCCGGCGGCGCTGGGCTTCGTACGTCACGTACAACGAGGCCTTCGCGGCGGCGCTCGCGGAGGAGGCGGCCGAGGGGGCGGCGGTCCTGATCCAGGACTACCACCTGGCCCTGGCCCCCGGAATGCTCCGGGAGCTCCGCCCCGACCTGCGGATCGGACACTTCACGCACACGCCGTGGGCCTCGACGGAGTTCATGAACATGCTCCCGGGCGACATCCGGACCCAGTTGGTCTGGGGGATGCTCGGGGCGGACCGGCTGGGGTTCCACACGTGGAGGTGGGCGTTCAACTTCGTCAACGGCGCGGGCATGGACGACGCGAGCGGCGTCGCGGAGGGCTACTCCCCGACCGGAACCCCGGAGCGCGGGGTGTGGCACAGGAAGGCGGCCGATACCAGGACCGGGCTCGGGGAGCGCCGGTTCACCGACGTGACCCCGTACCCCCTCGGCGTGGACGCGGACGAGCTGCGCGCACTCGCGCACCGGCCGGAGGTGGACGACAAGCTGGCGGCGCTGCGGGCGGAGGTCGGCGATCTGAAGACGATCGTCCGGGTGGACCGGACGGAGCTGTCGAAGAACATCCTGCGCGGGCTGCTGGCGTACCGGGAGCTGCTGACGGTGCACCCCGAATGGCGGGAGCGGGTGGTCCACCTTGCCTCCGCGTACCCGTCCCGGCAGGACCTGACCGTCTACCGGGAGTACACCGAGTCGGTGCGGGAGCTGGCGGCGGCGATCAACACGGAGTTCGGCACGGCCGACTGGCAGCCGGTGCTGGTCTCCGTCGAGGACGACTTCGCGCGGTCGCTGGCGGCGTACCGGCTGGCGGACGTGGCGCTGGTCAATCCCGTGCGGGACGGCATGAACCTCGTCGCGAAGGAGATCCCGGTGGTCTCGGAGGCGGGGTGCGTGCTGGTGCTGTCCACCGGGGCGGGGGCGCACGAGGAGCTCCGCGCGGATGCGCTGACGGTGAACCCGTACGACGTGACGGCCACCGCGGAGGCCTTGCACGCCGCCCTCTCCATGCCGGCGGCGGAGCGTGCGGACCGCACGAAGCGACTCGCGGTGGCGGCCACGGCCCTCCCCCCGACCCAGTGGCTCACGTCCCAACTGGACGCCCTGCGCGCCTGACCCTCCCGGCCCCGCCCAAGGGTGTCCCGCTACGCGGGCCGAAGTCCCCGCAGCGCCCGTCGCCGCTGCGCAGGGCAGAAGTCCCCTACCCGCCCTTCCACCGTTCCCCGGGCGCTGCCCGGACCCGCAAAGACTCTGGGGCTCCGCCCCGGACCCCCGCTCCTCAAACGCCGGCGAGGCTGGATGTTGCCTGCCCC
>NZ_JBHVYI010000061.1:0-52124 GCF_042880975.1 Streptomyces sp. NPDC058289 | reverse complement strand
CAGTTCGTGGGGCGTGCCCGCGTCGGACCGGATCGGGGGAGGGGTGGCACAGGCGTGGCAGACAATGCGGGATCATTGGGCAGAACCGGACCGCGAACCGGACCGCGAACGAGAAGGAGAGCAGGCGTTGAAGGCGCTGCGTGTCCTCAACAACAACGTGGTCCTCGCGCGCGACGACAAGGGCCAGGAGGTCATCCTCACCGGGCGCGGCATCGGCTTCAGCTCCCGCCAGGGCAAACCGGTCGACCCCGCACTGATCGTGCGCGTCTTCGTCCCGGCCGACGGCCGCGACCCCGACCACCTGAGCGAGGTCCTCGCCCTCATCGACGAGGAGGTCCTGCGGGCCGTCGTGATCGCCCTCGACGAAGCCGGGATCGAGGGGCGCGAGTCCACCCGGCCGACGCTCGCCATCGCCGTCGCCGACCACGTCGCCGGCGCGCTGGACCGGGCCAAGCGGGGCATCGTCATCGAGTACCCGCTGCGCGCGGAGGTCCAGGCCCTGTACGCCGCCGAATTCGCCCAGGCGCAGCGCCTGCTGGAGGCGATCAACGAGCGCGTGGACCCGCGACTGGAGCCCTCCGAGGCGATCGCGCTCGCGTTGCACCTGGTCAACGCGGGATTCGCCACAGGCGACCTGTCCTTCACGTACACGATGACCGGGGTCATCCAGCAGATGCTCGCCGTCGTGCGGGAGCGGTACGGGCTGTCCGTGTCCCAGGAGTCCATGAGCGCGGCCCGTTTCATCACCCACGTGCGCTACCTCTTCGTGCGCATCCAGCAGCACCGGCAGCTGAAGGGGCACGAGTCGACGATCGGCGAGGGCATCCGCCGGCACTACCCGGAGGCGACCCACACCGCCCAGCAGCTGGCGACGATCGTCGAGCTGCGTCTCGGGCAGCACCTGAGCGAGGACGAGGTCTCCTACCTGGCACTCCACGTGGCCCGCATGACCCTGGAGCCGGACGGCGCCACCGCATAGGACCAGGTCACGCCCTCGTACGTCCGTATGCCCGTATGTCCGGACGGTGGAAGGACTACCGGGCTACCGGAGGCCGTCGGCCGCCGCAGGCTGGGCCGCATACGGTCCCTCGGCGGCCCTGGTGGTCTGCAGCGCCGTGAGCTTCTGTACGACACGGATCGCGAGCAGGGCCGCCACGAGCGAGAGCGCGCCCTGTACCGCGCCGGCGAGGGCGGATGCGGAGAGGCCCGCCGCGTCGGAGGCGTTCTCGTACAGGGTCCCGTAGACACGGTCGGCCAGCAGCGACATGAGCCACACGAGCCACCACCACGTGATGAACGCGGTCGATGCGGGCCGGTCGGATCCGTCGGACCGGAGCTGGCGGCTCGCGTCCCAGATCTCCCTCGCCGTGCGGCACGGAATGACCAGGTTGCCGAAGGGGATGAACCAGCCGCCGATGGCCCAGCCGCTGGACCGGGTGGCCACGTCGGGCCTGAAGGTCTTTGCGTTCGTGTGGGCGCGGTGGAACCAGATGATGAAGACGACGGCGGTGGCCAGCAGGACCGGCAACTGGACGGCGGCGGCCAACGCCATCAGGGCGTCCGGCGGGGTGAAGCCGTCCGGGGAACCTGCGCCCGGGTACCGGCCGCCCTCCAGGACGGAGCGGACGTACAGGCCGGTCCCGGTCAGCAGCAGGGCGTACGCACCGGAGACCGCGAGGAGCACGATCGCGGCGATGGAGAGGCCCCGGATCGGGCGGCCCGCGCCGACCGGAGGATTCCAGCCCGGCAACGGCTGGACCAGGACCGCTTGCTGGGAATGCGCGGGTTCGGAGCCCACCGGCGGCGGTGAATCGGGCGTGCTGAAGGACATGAAGCGGTACCCCCCACGGGAACATGCGACGGAGAAGAAAAGGGCCCGCTGATCCGCGGGCGCGGTCGAACTTATGTCGGGCCGGGACGGTTTGCAAACGCCATTTCCGCGAGGTGGATCGGGTTGCTCCAGGCCCGGCCGCCGGCTGCATCCTCGATGGTGACCCTGAGGAATCCGCCGCGGAACATCGCCGACGGCAGGGTGCACTCCGTCAGATCCTCGCCTTGGACGACCTGCACCCCGGGTGCGCCGCCAGTGATCAGGACCTTGCGGACGGGGGAGCACCGGACGGTGACGTGTTCGCCGGTCAGGCTGACGTCGAACAGCTCGGGTCCGGTGGAGGAGTAGTAGTGCCCGGCCTTGAGCGCGGCCAGGAGCCGTTCCGGGTCGAGGGACTCGGCGCGGACCTGGACCCAGGCCGCGCAGCCCGGAGGGTCCTGTGGCTGGAGGTGTGCGTCGTCGGCTGCGTAGGCGTGGAGCCGGTGGCCGCGATTGAGGAGGACGTCGGTCAGGTGCCAGCTGTCTCCCCGGTCCTCACGCGCGGCGAGCGCGTTGTACACCTCTACGGCGTGCGCGGCGTCCAGGCTCTCGGCGTCCGCAGCGCTCAGCAGGGAGGCGGCCGGGTGGGCCATGCCCACGAACGCGCCGGCGCGGCGCGCCCTGCGGGCCAGCTGGGGCCCCGTCTCTTCCGGACCGGGCGGGGCGAACCCCAGCGGGAGCCCGACGGCGACGATGTGCCAGGACGAACCGGCCTCGGTGCGCGGTGCGTGGAGCTCGGCTCCGAGCAGGGTGGTGAATCCGTCCGTCCGCAGCGGGGTGGTGTCGGTCAGCGGGAAGCCGTACTCGGGACGGAAGTGGTCGGTGACGGCCAAGAAGTCGTATCCGGCGCTCCGGTAGTACTGCGCCGTAGCCGCCGGGGACAGGGCCCCGTCGGACCGGTCGGAGTGGGTGTGGAGGTTCCCCCGCCAGAAGCGGCCCGGCTGATCAAAAGGCAGGCTGTGCATCCCGTTCCTCCTGGGAGTCGATCCGACAGGCCCTAGGCGTGGAGCCCCCACTGCACCAGCCCTCACTATCCGGGTCCGAACGCCATCCGCGGGGGCAATTCCTCAGCGGCGGCCCCCGGACCGGGGCGGATGCGCCCGCCCGGCGAGCAGACGCGGCGTACGGACCGGGTGAGCCCACGTACACTCGGCCCATGAGTCGCACACGACGTGTCATGGGGGAGTGCCTGCCGCAGGCCGCCCCCGGCGCGCCTGCGGCCTCTGCGTGCCGGACGGGCATCAGCCTCCGGACCGCCGCCGACGGTCAGGCCCCCACGGTCGGCCGCGGCGTCCTGCACGGCCACGGCTAGCGCTTTCCCACCGCGCCCGGGCCCCTTCCCTCCCGCCGCACCATCTTCGGCGACGGTCCCTGCCCCGGCAGCCCGCGACCCGTCCCGATCACCGGGTCCGGTCCGGCCCCGTCGTCTCGAGGGCGACGCATCGCCCTCCCGCAGCACCACCGCAGTCCCGACGCTCCGTCGGCGCTGCCCCCAGGTTAGGGCCGTGCGCCGGGCCGTAGCCGCCTCCGAAGGGACCACCGTGAAGTTGAGCGGGTTGCTGACCGGCCATGAACACCACGTCATCCAGGGCGACATCGAGTCCACGGGGGTCACCGCGGGAACCACCTTCGACGTCGACCGGGTGGTGCCGGGCTCGCTCTTCATCGCGGTACCCGGCCACCGCGGGGGCGGCCCCGCAGCCATCGGTGCGGCGCTCGCGCGCGGGGCGGTCGCGGTGCTCGTCGACGAGGAGGGAGCCGCCGCCGCGCCCTCCGGGCGGGAGTTGCTTCCGGCGGTGTGCGTCGTACGGGTCCGCGACACCCGCAAGGCGGCCGCCGTCGTCTCCTCCCGCTACTTCGGCGAGCCGGGCCGGCACATGGACGTGGTGGCGGTCACCGGGACCAACGGGAAGACCTCCATCTCCTACATGGTGGAGTCGCTCCTCAAGATCTCCGAGGGTGCCTCGGTGGGCGTGATCGGGACGGCGGGCAGCCGGATCGGCGACGAGATGATCCCGATGCCGCCCACGGTGCTGACCACACCGGAATCGCCCGATTTGCAGTACCTGCTGGGCCGCATGCGGGACCAGGGCACCGGCAGCGTGGTGCTGGAGGCCACCTCGATGGCCCTGCAGACGTACCGGGTGGACAGCACCTTCGTCGACGTCGGCGTCTTCACCAACCTGACCCAGGACCACCTGGACGACCACGGCACGATGGCCCACTACACGGACGCCAAAATGCGGCTGTTCCAGGGGCTGTGCCGACATGCGGTCGTCAACGTGGACGACGCCGTGGGAGCCGGGATCGGGGCGATGATGCCCGGCGCCGTGACGACGTACGCCCTCGACGAGGACGCCGACTTCCGGGCCACGGACCTGATCGCGGACGCCTCGGGCACCCGGTTCACGCTGCACCACGCCGGCAAGGAGTACGCGGCGGCGATCCCCGTCCCGGGCCGGTTCTCCGTGTCCAACGCACTGGCGGCGCTGGCGGCCTGCCGGGTACTGGGTCACGACCTGGACGGACTGGTCGCCGCACTCGCCCAGATGCCGCCCGTACCGGGCCGGTTCGAGCGCTTCGTCACCCCCGCCGGCACCTCGGTGATCGTGGACTACGCGCACTCGCCCGACTCCCTCGACAAGGTCCTGACCGCCATCCGGGGCTTCGCCCGGGGCCGCGTCATCACGGTCTTCGGCTGCGGCGGTGACCGCGACACCACCAAGCGCGCCGAGATGGGCCGCATCGCCGGCACCCACTCCGACCTCTGCGTCCTGACCTCGGACAACCCCCGCACCGAGAACCCCGAGACGATCCTGGACCAGATCGCATCCGGCATCGAAAGCACCGGGACACCGTACGAGCGCTCCGCCGACCGGCGCCGAGCCATCGGATTCGCTCTGTCCGCAGCACGGCCCGAAGACATCGTCCTGATCGCAGGCAAGGGCAGCGAACCGCACCAGATCGTGGGCGAAGACCTGCTCCCGTTCAGTGACATGGCGACCGTACGCGACCTCGCCTCCCAGCTGCTTCCCTGAGCGGCTGCCCTTCCACCGGGAGCCTGACCCTGGCCACAGCCGGGGCCCGTCGGTGGGGGCCGTGCGCGATGACTCCTAGTCAGGGATCCCGGGCATGCCCCAACGGGCGCTCCTGTCGCCTACTTCGGCTTGCGGACACGTCTTCCGCCAGGTCGTGAGCGCCGGCGGGCGGCCGGGGCGGCCGAAGAAGAGCCGCTTCCGCCGCACGTGCAGCCGAAGTCTCGCCGAGCCGTCGACGTTGTCGTAGATGACGAGGACCCGCGTCACCTCATGGGGGTCATGGTCCGTGATCCGTCCTCCGGTGCGGCGGAGGCGGAGCGTTGCGCGCCCGTCTGCCCCGCCGGGGACGATCCGTGCCTCGACCAGGCGCCGCCGGTCCCAGGCCCAGTACGCGATCTCCACGAGTACGTAGGCCACGGTTGCCGAGACCGCCCACCGGACGTCGGATTCCGCCCACATCACCAGGCCGAAGAAGCCGAGGCAGCATGCCGTCACCGCCATGCGCCGTAGCCGCGGAACAGTCCGCATGCTCTTGTCCGCCGCGTCCCAGAGCAGATCCTCGCCGGCTGCCATCCCGCCATCATGGGCCCCGGCCGTCCCTCCTGAGAAGCCCCGACCGGGCTTCCCGCGCGGCCTCGACTCACCTATTGGTCCAGACCTATTGACCGGCCGTGTCGTTGCTCCTACGATCCGGTCGGCACAGCCCCACCTGTCCCCACCTCACCCAGAGCCGGGCGTCACGCCCCCACGCGTCGGTCATGTCCATGACGCTCGGCCTGAATGGAGCACACCATGTTCCGTCGGAGATCACGTACTCCGCGCCTGCCGGCTGACTTCGGCCCTCGTGCAGGACGGAACGGCCGCGCCCGACGCGGAGCGACCGTCCTGAACCGCTCCCTCGCCGGAGTGAGCGCCGTCGCCGTCATCGGCGCCGGAATCGCCGCGGCAGGGGCCGTCACGGCCGGCGCCGCGACGAACGAGGCCGTCGCCACCAACCTGGTGGTCAACTCCGGATTCGAGAACGGCCTCTCCTCCTGGGCCTGTTCCGGAGGCTCCGGGGTGGCCGTCAGCACTCCGGTCCGTTCGGGGGCCTCCGCGCTCAAGGCCACGCCGTCCGGCCAGGACAACGCACAGTGCGTCCAGACCGTCAGCGTGCAGCCCAACTCCCAGTACACGCTGAGTGCTTACGTCCAGGGCAGCTACGTCTACCTGGGCGCGACCGGCACCGGCCTCACCGGAACCACGTCGACCTGGACGCCGAGCAGCCCCTCCTACGGCCAGCTCAGCGTCGGCTTCACCACGGGGCCGGGCACCACCTCGGTGACCGTCTACCTGCACGGCTGGTACGGGCAGCCCGCGTACCACGCGGACGACGTGTCGCTGGTCGGTCCGGGCGGCAGCAGCCCCACCCCGACCGTACCGCCGACCACGACGCCCCCCACCACCGCGCCTCCCACCACCGCACCCCCGACGACCGCCCCGCCGACGACCGCCCCGCCGACCACGGCGCCCCCGACCACCGCCCCGCCCGGCGAGACCTGTCCCACGAAGCCGAGGCCGGCGGGCAAGGTCCTGCAGGGCTACTGGGAGAACTGGGACGGCGCCGCGAACGGCGTCCACCCGGGCATGGGCTGGGTGCCCATCACGGACAGCCGGATAGCCGCGCACGGCTACAACGTCATCAACGCCGCGTTCCCGGTGATCCTCTCGGACGGCACCGTTCAGTGGCAGGACGGCATGGACACCGGCGTCAAGGTCGCGACCCCCGCCGAGATGTGCCGGGCCAAGGCGGCCGGAGCGACGATCCTGATGTCGATCGGCGGCGCCACCGCGGGCATCGACCTGAGTTCCAGCACCGTCGCCGACAAGTTCGTGGCGACCGTCGTGCCGATCCTCAAGAAGTACAACTTCGACGGAATCGACATCGACATCGAGACCGGCCTGTCCGGAAGCGGCAACATCAACACGCTGTCCGCATCCCAGGCCAACCTGATCCGCATCATCGACGGCGTGCTGGCCCAGATGCCCGCGGGCTTCGGCCTGACGATGGCCCCCGAAACCGCGTACGTCACGGGCGGCAGCGTCACCTACGGATCGATCTGGGGTTCCTACCTGCCGATCATCAAGAAGTACGCCGACAACGGCCGGCTGTGGTGGCTGAACATGCAGTACTACAACGGCAGCATGTACGGGTGCTCCGGCGACTCCTACCAGGCCGGCACCGTCCAGGGCTTCACCGCCCAGACCACCTGCCTGAACAACGGCCTGACCATCCAGGGCACCACCATCAAGGTGCCGTACGACAAGCAGGTCCCCGGCCTGCCGGCCCAGACCGGCGCGGGCGGCGGCTACATGACGCCGAGCCTGGTCAGCCAGTCGTGGAACGCCTTCGGCGGTTCGCTGAAGGGGCTCATGACGTGGTCGGTCAACTGGGACGGCTCGAAGGGCTGGACCTTCGGCGACAACGTCAAGTCCCTCCAAGGTCGTTGATCGCACCCTCCTGACTCTCAGGGGGATGCGGAAATGAGTGGGCAGGGCCCCGGGGGAGCGTTGAGCGCCCCCGGGGCCCTGCTGTTCCGCAGGGGACGAGCGGTGCGCCGTCCGGAACCGACGCGGGGCAGTGCTCGGGCTCGGTTCAGGAGGCGGTGCGCAGGCGGGTGGCCGCGGATTCCGCTTCCCGGACGACGCGGTCGGTGTCGATGTCGACGAGGCGGCCGTTGAGCTTGAGGGGACGACCGTCCACGAAGACCGCGCGGACGTTCTCCGGGCGGCCGTTGAAGACGATCTGGTTGATCCAGTCGAATCGCGGCGCGAAGTTGAGAGCGGCCGGGTCGATCACGATGACGTCGGCGCGCTTGCCGGGGCTCAGGGAGCCCACCGTATCGGCCATGCCGATCGCTTCGGCGCCGCCGAGCGTGGCGAGGCGCAGGACGTCGTGCACCTGGGGGAACACCGAGGACTCCAACGCGCGTGCGCGCTGGAGACCGATGGCCGCCTTCATGAGGCCGAAGAAGTCCGAGGTGTCGTTGGTCCCGCCGTCCTGGCCGAGCCCGGCCTTGACGCCGCGCCGGCCGAGGTCCGGCAGCCGCATGATCCCCGAGGCGAGGCGCATGTTGCTGAGGGGGCAGTGTGCGACCCGCACGTCGTGCGCGGCGACCGCGGCGATCTCGTCGTCGGTGAGGTGGATCGCGTGGTTCATGAAGAGCTGCGGACCCAGCGCACCGATGTCCGTGAGGGTGCCGATCGGGTCGTCCGCGCGCTGCTCGGCGCGTTCGAGGACATGGCTGTTGAGCATCACTCCGAGGTCTCGGGCGATCTCCCAATGCAGCCGGTTGAGGCCCCTGATGGCCCGTGCCGCATGGGTGGCGACCTGGGCCGAGGCGAGGGGGAGCGGGTCGATCAGCTCCTTCTTCGTCCGGGTGATCAGGGCGGCTTCCCGCTCGGCCTGGAACATCGCGTAGGTGAAGCGCACGCCCGTGTCGGCCAGGGCCCGCACGTACTGGACCGTCGTGTCGTGCGGGAGGGCGTCCACCCAGTCCACGAGCGTGGTCACACCGGACTGCACGGAGTCGAGGGCGCCGAGGCGGACGAAGCGGTACATGTCTGCGGGCGTGATCCGGGAGAACGTCGCCCGGTTGCAGTCGGCCAGCCATCCGAAGAGGTCGCGGTCCGCGCAGCCGCCCCGCATCGACGACTGCCACAGGTGGGTGTGCACGTCGACGAATCCCGGCATCACCAGGTGGCCGGTGGCATCGATCACCCGGGTGCCGGGCGGGGTGGGCAACCGTCTGCCCACGGCCGCGATGGCACCGTTCCACATGTGGACGTCCGCGTGCTCGACCGTACCCAGAGGGCCGTCGCCGAGTGCGGGGTCCATGGTGAGCACGAGTGCGGCGTTCCTGAGGACGACGGCTTGCCCCGAGGGTGCTCCGCTGTGCGGCCGGCTCCTGCCGGCGCCCAGGACGAGCGGTGCGACTGCTGCCATTCCGAGGCCGCCCAGGACGCCGCGACGGCTGGGCGCCCCCGACGTGGGCGAGGGTGAGAGGACTTCGGGTGAGGAGGGCGGGACGGGTTCGGGACACTCGCTGAGCGGGTTCATGGCGTGTGGCCTCCCAACGAACGAGGGTGGGAACGCCCTTCCCCACGCTGACGGCCGGTCAGGTAAAGGTGGGGGAGGGTATGAGAATCGTCCATCGGGCCGAGGTCTTTCCGATAGAGGCGCGTCAACATTCTGTAGAAGTTTTATCCGTGGCGCCGCCTCCACCCACACCCACGGACACGTGCTGCGCTCCTACGGCCCTTCGTCGTAAGTCCCTGCCTCGACCTCGAGGGCGAGTTCCTGGAGGACCTCGATCGCGGATACGTCCGTACGCCCGCCGTCGTGAGCGATCGCCAGGCTGGTGAACGCCAGACTGAATCCGGAGACCATCGTGTGCAGCGCCGGACCGAGGGCCTCGGCCACCGCCGCGGCGACCTGCTGCGGAGACGCGTCGGCCGGCACGCTGATCGACGGCAGCATCTCGTTCAGGAGGGTCGAGGCCACTCCGGCCGTTGCCTCGGTGTCGTCACCGGCACCGTCTCCGTCGTCTCCGATCGGGTTTGCGTCCCGTTCGCTTTCGACGGCCCGCCGGATGTTCTGGGCTTCGGTGAGGATGCCGATCACTCGCTTGAGGACCTCTGCGCGTTCCATCCTGTGGAGCGTAGCCCCGTACGCGAACCTGCGCGGCTCACGGCGCCTCCCGCCCCACGGAGCCGGCGCCGCGGATCGATTCCACGGGCGGCCGCTCCCGCAGTGCCCCGTAGCCGATGAAGTAGGCGGGCACCCGGTTCAGCCAGCGCGAGTCGGAGACGAGTTCCGTCAGCCGCTTCGCCGCCTGCGGGTGGCCGAACGCGGTCCGCCCGGACAGCAGGGGTTCGATGACCCGGGCGTGGGCCAGGCGTTGCAGGCCCTGGGTCGCCACCGTCGTGGGCATGCGGCGGCGTTGTACGCGGCGTACGTCGTGCAGCCCCACGGTCCCCGCGCGCAGCGGTCCCACGAGGTAGCGGGCCGCCGCCACCGCGTCCTGTACGGCGAGGTTGATGCCGATGCCGAAGACCGGCGACATGGCATGGGCGGCGTCGCCGATGCACAGCAGCCCCGGTCGGTGCCAGCGGCGCAGCCGCTCCAGTCGTACGTCGAGCAGCTTGACCTCGTCCCAGGAGGTGACCGAGTGCGCCCGGTCGGCCAGCCACGGGACGGCCTGCGTGAACTGGGCCATGAACCGATCCAGCCCTTCCGAGCGGCGCTCGGCATCGGTTCCCTTGGGGATGAGCCCCGCGCACTGCCAGTAGTCACCGCGGTCGATGAGCGCGCTGAAGAACCGCTCGCCCAGGCCCCCCACGAGCCCGCTGGGATCGCTCTCGTGGCGCGGCAGCCGGAACCACCAGGCGTCCATCGGGCACGGGAAGCCCTCCAGGCCGAGCTCGGGCAGCGCCCTGGCGAAGGATCCGCGGCCGTCGCAGGCCACGGTCAGCGTGGCCCTGAGCTCACCGGCGGCGCCGTCCGCGGTGCGGTACCGCACGCCGGTGACCCGGCCGTGCTCCGTCAGGAAGGACGTCGCCTCGGTGTCCATGCGCAGCCGGAAGGAGGGTTCCCTGCGCGCCTCGTCGGCGAGCAGATCGAGCAGGTCCCACTGCGGCACCATCGCGATGTAGTTGTACTTCCCGGGCAGCGCCCCGATGTTCCCGACCGTGACGAGGGAGCGGTCGGGCCCGATGGGCAGCTGCACCGAGGTCACCCGCCGCTGCGGCAGCCGGGCGAACCGCTCGGCGAGGCCGATGTCGTCCAGCAGGGACAGGGTGGACGGGTGCACGGTGTCGCCGCGGAAATCGCGCAGGAAGTCGCCGTGCTTCTCCAGCACGGTGACCTCCACCCCGGCCCGGGCGAGCAGCAGGGCGAGCACCATCCCGGCGGGCCCGCCGCCCACCACACAGCAGGTCGTACGCTCCACGACAACCCTTCCCTTCACCGGCATCGGCCGGCCCGACGATGCATGCCCCACCAGTTTCCTCGTCATTGCTGCGCGCGGGGCGGCGACTCGCGGAGTCCTGTGGGGTGTCGGCCGGGGTGCGGCCTCAAGGCCGAGAATCCGACCGGCTCCGAGGGACGACCCCTTGCCGGGGCGGCCGGCCTCGCCGACGATGCTGCAAGACCCCTTCTGCCCGCGTTCTGTCGGGCCCTTGACGGGTCATCGAACAACAGGGGGATACAGTGACGAACCATCACACTCCGAGGAAGCGTTCCCGTGCGGCGGTGTCCGCCCTGGTACCGCTCTTCGTGCTCGCCGGGCTGCTGCTGGGCCCGGCGGCGACCGCCACCGCAGCCGCGCCGGCCGTCCGGCAGGCGCCCGCGGCGGTGGCCCTGCAGCAGAGCCCCCTCTCGGCCGGCGCCGGCACGGTGACCGTACTGCGCGCACCGACGTCGTCCCGGGTCCAGGCCACCACCGGCAACAAGAAGAAAAAGAAGAACAAGAAGAAGGGCGGGCTCTTCAAGACCCTCATCATCGTCCTGCTCCTGGTCATCGTGGTGCTCGCGATCGTGTTCGCCGTACGCATGCTCCTGCGCCGCAGGTCCGCCTAGGTCGTCTCTTTCGGATCTTGTCGGCCGAGCCCGTTCTGGCTTGCAGGCCGGCCGGGGTGGCGGGGTGGTGGAAGCGGGTGAGTAGCCGCTTGTCGAGGAGCGCCGGGTGGCGGGCGGCGAAGCCGTCGAAGTCGTCCCCGTCGCCCTCGGCGGCGTGGTGGCCGACGAGTTCGCCCCACGCCCGGTTGACGGTGGCGTTGTACTTCTACGGTGCGGGGCCTGGGCGTTCATGAGCGGACCTCCGTGAGGGCTTGCAGGCCGGCCCGCAGACCGGCGATCTCGTCAGCGGTCAGCCGGCCGAGCGTGCGGTGTTCGAGGTCGGTGACGGCCTCGAGGATCGGCGCTGAGGTCGTGCGCCCGGTCTCGGTGAGCTCGATGAGAACCACCCTGCGGTCGCCCTGGCGCGTGCAGCGGGTGACGAGATCGCGCCGGGCCAAGCGGTCCCTGCCTCCCCCGACTTCGGATGCAAATCCACTTGCTCAATGGTCAAGAGTCGTTGACCATTGAGCCATGCCTGCCGACGATGTTCCCGAGACGTTTCACGTCACCACCGATGACCAGTTGCGCGCCGTCTCCAACCTGACGCGCCACCGGATCATGGCCGTGCTCCGCTTCGAACCGGCGACGATCACGCAGATCGCCACGCGGGTGGGCCTGGCGAAGGGGAGTTCCAGTTATCACGTGCGGCTACTGGAGCGGGCCGGCCTGGTGAAGGTGGTGCGGACGCGGAAGGTGCGGGGGGTCACCGAGCGGTACTACGCGATGGCTGCGCGGTCGATCGTGCTGCCGGATCCCGGCGAGGGGGGGCCGGATCTTCTGATGCGGCATGCGGTGGCGGACCTCGAGGCAGCACCGCGCGAGGGCGAGCGGCACGTAGGGATGGCACATCTGCGGCTCACCGAGGAGCAGTTCGCGGAGCTGGGGGCGCGGTTGGAGGCGCTGGCGGACGAGTACCGGAAGCTGTCCGATCCGTCACTGCCGGACGTGTCGCTCGTCTTCGCACTGTTCCGGCCCACATCGCAGGTGCAAGCGGAAGGGGACTCCAAGTGACCTCGGACGTTCGGAAGTTGCCGGCCGGGTTCGGACGGCTGTGGACCGCGCAGACCGTGTCCTCGCTCGGCGACGGGGTCACGCACGCCGCGCTCCCGCTGCTCGCGCTGACCTTGACGCGGGATCCGATGGCGCTCGCCGTCGTCACGGCCGCCGGGACGCTGCCGTGGCTGCTCTTCGGGGTGCTCGGCGGTGCGCTGGTGGACCGCTGGGACCGCCGCCGCACGATGTGGGTCGCGGACGCGGCGCGTGCGGTGCTGCTCGCGATGCCGGCGGCAGCGGCCGTGTTCGACGTGCTGAGCATTCCGCTGCTCGCGGCCGTCGCCTTCCTGCTCGGCCTCGGCGGACTCTTCTTCGACACGGCCGCCACGGCCTACCTGCCGGACCTGCTCGGTCGCGACCCCGTACTCCTCGAGCGTGCCAACTCCCGCCTGCGCGGGGCCCAGACCGCCGCGTCCGGCTTCGCCGGGCCGCCCGCCGGCAGCGCGATGCTCGCGCTCGGGAGGGCGGTTCCGCTGCTCGCCGACGCGGTGTCGTTCGCGCTCTCCGCAGTCCTCGTACGATCGCTGCCCGCCGCGCCCCGGCCCGTACTGCCGAAGGCCCGTGAGTCGCTGCTCCGGCAGGCGCGCGCCGGGGCCTCGTACGTCTTCCGGGACCGGTTGCTGCTCGGGCTCGCCCTCCGCCCGGCGGTCGGAAACATCGCCTTCATCGCCGTCGAAACCGTGCTCGCCCTCTTCGCGCACGACCGTCTCGGCATTGACACCTTCGGCTTCGGCCTGCTCCTCACGGCGGAGGCCACCGGCGGGTTGCTCGGCGCGGGCATCGCTTCCTTCCTCGGCCGACGACTCGGCACCGGCACGGCACTGACCTGCACGGCTGCAGTCGAGGGACTGGCCGTCCTGGGGCTTGCCACCGCCGACAATCCGTACGTGGCCGGTCTCGCGCTCGCCGTCTGCGGGGCCGGCATGGGCGCCACGATGGTGCTCGCGCCCTCCCTGCGGCAGGCGATCGTCCCGGCCCACCTGATGGGCCGGGTCGCCTCGACGTCCCGCATGCTCGCCATGTGCGCCGCCCCGTTCGGCGCGTTCCTCGGCGGCTGGCTGGCCACCACCTACGACGTACGCACCCCGCTCTACGCCGCCTCCGGCCTCCTCCTCGCCATGACCGCCGTCACGGCGACCATGACCAGCAACCGCCGGGTCGAGGCAGCACTGCGCGGCGCTGCCCCGACCGGCAGTCCGGACGACCCGGAATCCGAGGACTCCGTCCCGGCGCGTGCACCTGAATCTTCGTGACGCGGAAGGTCGCCTTGTCCCGGAAGCGCCCGAGGCGCCGGTGCGGCGGGGACCGGAGGGCCGCCACCCCCGAGAACGGCGGGTGACATCTCGCGCTTCTGTGTCAACGGGGCTTGCGGCGGCGGTTAGCCTCCCAAGGGATCGGCAGGAGGCCGACCCCGGGGGAGGGGTGGATCGTGGCCGATGGGCAGGGCTGGGAGCGGCGCAACGAGCTCGCGTACGGGATGGTGGCGTGGCGGCGGGCCGTGATGACCTGCGGGGCGCTGGTGGTGTGGTCGACCGGTTACGACAACCGGGCCGAGCCCGGCCCGAGGGGACCGCGTCCGGGCCGGCCGAACGCGCCCGACGCCGCGGAGTTCAACTCCGTGTGGATGCGCGTCGTCGCACTGCTGGCACTCTCGGCGTGCCGCGCCGCCCGCGAGGCGGACGTCCTGGTCGACGACGTCGAACTGCCCGCCCTGGTCGGCTGGGTCGACGGCCCCCACACTGCGAGCCTTCACCAGGGGCCGCTGGAGACCGGCGAGGCGCGGGAGCGCACGGAGGCGGGCTGGCTCGAGCTCGTCGGGGACGAGAAGCGTCAGCGCCTGGCCCGCCAAGTCCTTGCCGACCACGTCATGGCGCACATCGCAGACGGACGGGAGCCGGAGGACACCCGCGACGGTACCGAGCCGCCCCCGCTGACGCTGGGAGATCGGGCCCGCGCGGTTCGGGCCGGCGGGATCCCGGACCTCGAGCCGGAATGGGCGGGCCCCGTGTCCCATGCCCGGGCCCAGATCGAGCGGCTCGAGCTGGCCCTGCGCGGCGGACTCTGGACTCCCACCCGCGAACACCGCAGGTTCGCCGGGATCCTGCACCGCACGCTGATCGCCGAGCCGGACTTTCCGAGCCTGCCCGAGGGGTTTCCCGGCCCGGCCTGGGTGCAGCGGGTGCTGCGGATGCCCCACATCAGCTCCACCTACCTCGCCGTCACCGAGCTGCCCGAGTTCGTGGCGTACGGCCCGACGGGGAACGCCGGAGACCCGCTGGGCAACGCTGTCGGCTCCGTCGTGACCGACGCCGTGCACGCGACGGTGAACATGGCGGTCGACCTCGAGAAGCTGTGGGCGGCTCGCCCCGCGGATCAGCCGGTGGCCTTGTGGGAGCGGGCGCACCTGCCCGCACCTGTCCGCACGCAGGTCCTGGCCGTCGAGAAGGTGGTGCACGAGCTGGCCGTCATCCTCTTCGACATCGCCGACCCCGACATCGCCAACCCCGACATCGCCAACCCCGACATCGACGACCCCGACGCCGAACAGTGACTGGCCGGCCCGCCGACGTGCTCCCGGGCCGGCGGCGGCCGGGTGATCGCATGGCGGTGGGTCCGTTCATCCTCCGTCCTGAACGACGGGCGCCGTCGGTATGCCGCCGTCCGTGAGAGCGATGCGGCGCAGGGTGCGGATGGCCGGGATCGAGAGCAACGCCACGCAGCCCGCCAGGCAGGTGCCAGCCGAGACCAGGAGCAGCGTTTCCGGTGAGGCCAGCTCGGTGGCCGGGCCCGCCAGGATCTGGCCGAGCGCGATGCCGGACACCGAGCCGGCCAGCTCGTACGCGGTGACCCGGTTGAGAACCTCCGGTGGCGTGTGGGTCTGGACGCTCGTCGCCCACATCACCGACCAGAACGCCCAGGCGCCGCCGCCGATGACGTGGCCGGCCAGCAGTACGGGCAGTCCGGCGCCCAGGGCCACGCAGAGCGGCAGCACGGTGAACAGCACCATGGCCACAGCGCCGGCTGCCAGCGGCCGGGCCGGGCGCAGTCGTAGCGCCAGCATGCCGCCGAGCACCGTTCCGACACCGAGGGAGGAGACGGCCAGGCCGTAGGCATTCGGGCCGAGCCGGGCGCCGATCAGCGCCGAGCTCAGCGGCACCAGCGGGCCGAAGAGCAGTACGCCGTAGGCCACCCAGATCAGGATCACCGCCCACATCCAGGTACGCGAGCGGAACTCCCGCCAGCCCTGGCGCAGGTCGCGGCGGAGCGAACTCTTCTTCCCGAAGGCGGAGTTGGAGTCGGCATCGGCATCGGCATCGGCATCGGCGTCGGTGTGGGCATCGGTGTCGACCACGGTTCCCGTGGACGTGCCTGCCGGAGCGAAGCGGAGGAGCCCCAAGCACAGGGCGCTGAGCACGAAGGTACCCGCGTCGATCGCGTAAACGGTCCCGGCACCGGTCAGCACGATCAACAGCCCCGCCAGTGCCGGGCCGAGCAGTTGGGCGAGCGCGTCGGCCACCTTGAGCGTGGCGTTGGCCCGCTGCGGTTCCCGTGCCACCAGCGGGACCATGCCGTTCACGCCGGGCTGGAACATCGCGACGGCAGCGCCGGCCACGGCCGCCATGGCCACCAGCAGCCAGAACGGCGGCGTCCCGGCAAAGAACGCGGCAGCCAGCACGCCCTGGGTGAGCACCCGGACGAGGTCCGCACCGACCATCATCCGGCGTGCGCCCACCCGGTCGGCGAACACTCCGCCGAACAGGACGAGGAGAACGAACGTCCCGGTCCAGGTCCCGAGCACCAAGCCGACCCCGGAGATCCCGTACAGCGGGCCGACCGCGAGCGCGGCGGCCACCGGCATCATCGCGTCGCCGACCAAGGAGACCGCACGGGCGGTGAAGTAGAGCGTGAACCGTCGGTCCCACAAGGGAGGCCCGACGGTCGGCGGATCGGTCTGGACGGTCTGGACGGCGGTCCGGACGGTCTGGTTCTGTGTCTGCGCGGTGGTCACAGGACGATGCTGGACTAGACCAATCGATCACCCCAGTGTCCTGAACGACACGATGGGGTACTTTCGCGCCATGACACCTCGTACGCCGCCGAAGTCACCGGAGCTCCACCGGGTCGTGGCCGTGCTCCAGCCCCCGCAGTCGCCCTTTCCGCTGGCCTGCGCGACCGAGGTGTTCGCCGACCACAGCCCGGCCATCCCCTCCCGCTACGCGTTCGAGGTGTGCACCGAGCACCCCGGCCCGGTACGAACCCAGGCCGGATACGACCTCCTGGTCACGACGGGCCTGGACGCCTTGGAGCGCGCGGACACCGTACTGATCCCCGGCTGGCAACAGCCCGTCGACACCGAGGTGTCGACCACCCTGATCGCGGCGGTCCGCCAGGCACACGCCCGCGGCGCGCGCGTCGTCGGCATCTGCTCGGGCGCCTTCGTCCTCGCTGCCGCCGGACTGCTGGACGATCGCCGGGCCGCCACCCATTGGGCCCAAGCTCCGGAGCTGGCCGCCCGGTTCCCAAGGGTCCGGGTCGACCCCGCCGTCCTGTACGTGGACCACGGTGACGTCGCGACCAGCGCCGGATCGGCGGCCGGCGTGGACCTCTGCCTGCACCTGGTACGCACCGACCAGGGCGCCGCGTACGCCATGCGCATCGCCCGCCAGATGGTCATGCCCCCGCACCGCGAGGGCTGCCAACTGCAGTACGCCGAACTGCCCACTTCCGGACCGGTCGCCGACTCGCTGGCCCCGCTGCTGGAATGGCTGGCCGGAAGGCTGGACCAGCCGGTCAGCGTCGCGGAGATGGCGGTCCACGCCCAGGTCTCGGCCCGCACGCTGACCCGGCGCTTCACCGAGCAGTTGGGGATCAGCCCCGGACGCTGGCTGCTGGACCGGAGGATCGCCGCCACCCGGGCCCTCCTGGAGGAGACCGACCTGCCCGTGGAAACCATCGCGCACCGGGTCGGCCTCTCCTCGGCCGTCAACCTGCGCCGACGCTTCCACGAGGCCCTGCGCACCACACCCGCCGCCTACCGCCGAGCCTTCCGAGCGGACGAGGCCGGGGGCGTCATGTCCACTCGAAGCCCGCAGGGCCCGAGGTGACGAGGCCCACGCGGGGATCGGCCCGCGAAATCACACGCAGCCATCGCCGGCGCTCTCGCTCTGGGCGCCATGACCCTCGCGGGCCCCGCCAGTGCGGCGGATAGCGGCAGCCTCCCTCGTACGCACGGACAAGGGCATCGTGCGGCAACTCACCGCGACACCACGGGGCGGGCCCGGCCACCCCACCCACCCGCGCCTCACGGCCAAGCCCGCGCCTCGTACTGTCAAAGCATGAACATTTGCGTCTTCCTCTCGGCCGCCGAACTCGACGAGCGCTACACGCGCCCGGCCCGGGAGTTCGCCGAACTCCTCGGCAAGGCCGGTCACACGCTGGTGTGGGGCGGTTCCGAGAGCGGACTGATGAAGGTGGTTGCGGACGGCGTCCAGGAGGCGGGCGGACGGCTCGTGGGCGTCTCGGTCGACTTCCTGGCGGCAAGGGCCCGCAAGAACGCCGACGAAATGGTGATCGCCGGCGACCTCGCCGAACGCAAGGCGCTGCTCCTGGCCAAGGCCGACGCGGTCGCCATCCTGGTCGGCGGGACCGGGACGCTGGACGAGGCGACGGAGATCCTCGAGCTCAAGAAGCACGGGAAGACCATGAAGCCGGTGGTGATCCTCAACACGGCGGGGTTCTACAACGGCCTCAAAGAGCAGTTCCGGCGCATGGAGGAAGAGGGCTTCCTCCCCGTGCCCCTGACCGACCTGGTGTTCTTCGCCGAGGAGGCCGACGCGGCGCTCGCCTACCTGGAGGAGAACGTCGGCGCGTAGCCGTCAGGCCGGAGACGCGTACGGTGTCGGTCCGGAACGGCACCGGAACACCCCGCCCCGCCGGGGCGTTGGGCCTCTCATGGACGCCTTGAAGATCAGCGAAGCCGCAAAGGCCAGCGGCGCAAGCGCCCGAGCACTCAGGCACTACGAGGAGGAGGGGCTGATCACCCCCGAACGGTGCGCGAACGGGTACCGGCTCTACTCCGCCGAAGTGCTGGACCGTGTCCGCGTGATCCGCTTCCTGGTGGAGTCCGGCCTGCCCATGCGGCTCATCAGGGAAGTCCTGCCCTACATCACCCCCTCCACCAGCCCCCAGGGGGTCTGTGCCGAGTTCCTCGCCGAGGTGGAGGGCTACCGGGACCGTCTCGCGGAGCGGGTCGCCTCACTGGTCGCCCAGCAGTCGGCCTTGGACGCCTTCCTGGGCGCTGCGCGGCGCGGGGCTTGACCTTCCCGCTTACGGGAAGCTTCTACGGTCTCTCACATGACCACGAACACACCCTTGGTGCACGCTCTCGTCCAGCAGTCCCTGAAGGGCCCGAAGGATCTGATCCTGACCCGCGACCATCCCCGCCCGGTCGCGGGCCCCGGCGCATACCTGATCCGGGTGGGCGCGGCGGGGGTCAACTTCGCCGATGTCATGCAGTCCCACGGCACGTACGACGGCGGCCCGGCCGCGCCGTACACGGCGGGCTTCGAAGCCGCCGGTGAGATCGTCGCCGTGGGCCCCGGTGTCGACGACCCGCTGCCGGTGGGCACGCACGTCGTCGGGACGGGCTACGGCGCCTTCGCCCAGTACATGACCATGCCGGCGGCGGGCGCCCTGCCCGTCCCCGACGGCTGGAGCGACGCCGAATCCCTCGGCCTGGTGCTGAACTGGGCGACCGCCCTGGCCGCCCTGAAGACGCTCGGCGACGTCGAGCGGGGCGAGACCGTACTGATCCACGCGGCGGCGGGCGGGGTCGGCCAGGCCGCTGTGAGGCTCGCCCGCCACTACGGGGCCCGTGTCATCGCAACCGCCTCCCCCTCGAAGCACGAGACCGTCCGGGCGCTGGGGGCCGCCAACATCCTCGACTCCGACCATCCCGACCTCGCGAAGGAAGTGCTCGCCCTGGCCCCCGAGGGCGTCGACATCGCCCTGGAATCGGTCGGCCAGGCCACCTTCCGCGACACCCTCGCCGTGACCCGTCCCGTGACCGGCTCCATCGTCGTCTTCGGCGCAGCCTCGGGCCACACCGACATCTCCACCCACGACCTGTTGTTCACCCACCGGGTCCAGATCAAGGGCCTCCACATCGGGTCGATGGCCACCGAGGCACCGCAGGTCTACGCCGGCCTCCTCACGGAGCTGCACTCCCTCATCGCCGCCGGTGTCTACCTGCCGGGCACCCCGGAAGTCCACGCCCTGGCAGACGGCCCGAAGGTGCTCCAGCAGCTCGAATCCCGCAAGACCACCGGCAAGCTGGCCCTCGACCCCTGGGCCTGACAGCCGTCAGCGTTCCGACAGCTCCGACGGTGCTTCCTGGACCACCCAGCCGTTGCCGTCCGGGTCGGTGAAGGTCAGGAAGGAGTTCCAGGTGTCGCCCTTGCCGTCCTCCCAGCCCTTCTCGCCGACGTGCCGCACCGGCGACACCTCCACACCGCGCGCCGCCAGCTCCTCTCGTGCGGCCTCGATGTCGGTGACGCACAGCTGCAGGCCCTGCAGCGTGCCCGGTGTCATCTGGCGCGTACCGGGCGCCGGGGGCATCCCGTGTTCCAGCGCGATCGAACAGCGCGAGCCGGGCGGGGTCAGCTGGATGATGCGGACACCGGGCGCGACCTCGCTGTCGAGATCGAGCCTGAAGCCGACCTTGTCCGCGTAGAACTCCTTCGACCGGTCCATGTCGGTGACAGGGACCAGAACCACTTCGAGCGTCCAGTTCATGACGGGTCTCCTCGGAACACGAATGCTGCAGGGCAGGTCCACCGTCGCCCACAAGGTGCCGGTGTGCGAGCCGAAACGCGGCATGCCGACAAAGAATTGGCGGTGCCCCACAGGACGCGCACGGTGTCCGTGCCGCGGCCGCGTGGCGGACAGGGCGACTACTGACCGTCCTCGCGGGCGAGACGAAGGGCGAGTTCCTGGAGGATCGCGTCGGTACCGGGCTCCGCGCCGGTTTCGTCGTACGCGTAGGCGACTGCCGCGAAGGCGGCGATGAACCCGTTGACCAGAGCGCTCAGCGGCTCGGAGAGCTGATCGAGCACGGCGCCGCCGACTTCTTCGGGGTCGGCTCCCGCCGGTACCAGGAAGTGACCGGGGGTCACTTCGGCGAGCAGGTCGGAGGCGAGGCCTTCGCCGACGTCCCCGCGCAGGGCGGTGAGCGCGGCGATGGCTTTGAGTTTGATCTCGTTTTCGTGCACGGCCCGAGCGTACGACGCGGGCCGTGGGCAACGCCGTTTTCGGTGCCCGGATCCTTGGGGCCGTGCGCATGGTTCGACGCCGACGGCCCTGCTGACGGCCCTGGGATGTTCCCAGGGCCGTCAGGCAGGAGAGATCACGCTCAGCCCCGCGCCAGCCCGCCCCGCGCGATCACCTCCGCGTACCACCGCGCACTGTCCTTCACCGTCCGGCGCTGGGACGCGAAGTCCACGTGGACGATGCCGAAGCGCTTGCTGTAGCCGTACGCCCACTCGAAGTTGTCCAGCAAGCTCCACAGGAAGTAGCCGCGTACGTCCACGCCGTCCTCGATCGCCCGGTGCACGGCCGTCAGGTGTGCATCGAGGTACGCCACCCGCTCCGGGTCGTGGACCTGCCCCTCCGGGTCCGCGTAGTCGTCGTACGCCGCCCCGTTCTCCGTCACCAGGAGCGGGAGGTGCGGGAGTTCGTCGCGCAGCCGGGTCAGCAACTCGTACAGGCCGTTCGCGTCCACCGGCCAGTCCATCGCCGTGCGCGGGCCCGCCGCCGGGGTGAACGCCACGTGCTTCTCGGCGCCCGCCCAGGGGGCGGGAGAAGGGGAGGAACCCGCCGAAACCACGCTGGGGGAGTAGTAGTTGATGCCCAGCGAGTCGATCGGGGTGGACGTGACCTCCAGGTCGCGGTCCCGGACGAACGACCAGTCCGTCACCCCCGCCGTGTCCTCCACCAGGTCCTGCGGCAGCCGTCCGTGGAAGACCGGGTCCACGAAGATCCGGTTCGCCACCGTGTCGATCCGGCGCACCGCCTCCCGGTCCGCCGCCGTGTCCGTCAGCGGGCGCAGGGCGTGGAGGTTCAGGGTCAGGGAGATCTCGGCGGTGGACGGGAGGCGGTCACGCAGGACACGGGCCGCCCCGCCGTGCGCCAGGTTGAAGTGATGGGCCGCGCGCAGCGCGGCGAGGTCACTGGTGCGGCCGGGGGCGTGGACCCCGTTTCCGTAGCCGAGGAACGCCCCGCACCAGGGCTCGTTCAACGTCGTCCAGGTGGGCACCCGGTCGCCCAGCGCCCGGGCCACCAAATCCGCGTACTCCGCGAACCGGTGTGCGGTGTCCCGTTCCGGCCAGCCGCCCGCGTCCTCCAGCTCCTGCGGGAGGTCCCAGTGGTAGAGCGTCGCGACCGGCCTGATGCCGTTCGCCAGCAGCTCGTCCACCAGACGGCGGTAGAAGTCCAGACCGCGCTCCACGGCCGGGCCCCGCCCCGTCGGCTGGACCCGGGGCCAGGAGACGGAGAAGCGGTAGTCCGTGACGCCGAGGTCCTTCATCAGCTGAACGTCGTCGGGCATCCGGTGCAGGTGGTCGGCGGCGATGTCACCGGTGTCACCGTTGCGGACCTTGCCGGGCGTGCGACTGAACGTGTCCCAGATGGACGGCGTCCGGCCGTTCTCGGTGGCTGCCCCCTCGATCTGGTAGGCGGCGGTGGCCGTGCCCCAACGGAACCCGGTGGGGAAGCGGAGCCCCGTCCCGGTCTCGGGGCGGGTGCCCGTGGAGGTCGCCGGGCGGGCATCGACAGCGGTCATGAGACGGACACTCCAGGAAGTAGGAGGAGGGGGGATGATCATGTGGGCCTGGTGGGGCCGAGCTCTCGCCGGTGGCCGCTGCAGCCGACCGTTGCGGCAAGGCGGGAACGCGTCAGCCCTTCACCGCTCCCTGCATGATGCCGCCGACGATCTGCCGGCCCAGCAGGCCGAAGACGAGCAGCACCGGCAGTGTGCCGAGCAGCGTGCCGGCCATGATGACCGACTGGTCGTTGACGTAGCCGCCGCCGAGCTGCCGCAGCGCGACCTGCACGGTCGGCTCCTGTGAGGACAGCGCGATGACCGGCCAGAAGAAGTCGTTCCACGCAGTCATGAACGTGAGCATCCCGAGCACCGCCATCCCCGGCCGCGCGATCGGGATCACGATCGACCAGAAGATGCGGGCCGTGGAGGCCCCGTCCACGCGGGCCGCCTCGATCAGCTCGTCCGGCAGCGACTGGATCAGGTACTGGCGCATGAAGAACACCCCGAACGCCGACACCAGACCCGGCAGGATCACCGCTTGGAGCTGGTTCACCCACTGGAGTTCGGCGATCAGCATGAACAGCGGAATCACGCCGAGCTGCGGCGGGATCATCATCGTCCCGATCGTCAAGGTCAACAGGGCGCCCCGGCCACGGAACTTCAGCTTGGCGAAGGCGAAGCCGGCCAGTGTGCAGGAGAGCACCGTGCCCACGGTGATGGAGCCGGAGACGATCAGCGAGTTCAGGAGCGCCTTGCCGATGTCGGCCTCTTCGAGGACCGCCTCGAAGTTCTTGATCAGGTTCGGGCCGGGCAGCAGGCTCGGCGGCACCTGAGCCAGGTCGGCGTTGGACCGGCTGGCCGCGACGATCGTCCAGTAGAAGGGGAACGCCGAGATCAGCAGCGCGATACCGAGGATGAGGTAGCTGATCCAGCCGCCCGTCATCGTTCTCCCGGCCCCGCCGCCCTTGCGGAGCCGGGGGTGCTTGCCGGGCCGCTCCTGCGGAGGGCGGCGCTTCTCGGGCGCGGCCGGCGGTGGGGCGAGCGCGGTCATCGGCCGGCCTCCTTGCGTGCTCGGCGGCGCGCGATCAGGGCGTTGACCCCGACGAGCACCACGATCAGGACGAACATCACCCAGGCGATGGCCGCGGCCCGCCCCAGGTGGAAGAAGCCCCAGCCCTGCTCGTACATGTACAGGCCGAGGGTCTGGTACTGGTGTGAGATTCCGCCGGACATCGACCCCTCGAACAGCAGCGGCTCACCGAAGAGTTGGGTCGCGCCGATCGTCGAAATGATCACCGTGAAGACGATGGTCGGCCGCAGTCCGGGAAGGGTCACGTGGATGAACTGGCGCCAACGAGAGGCCCCGTCGATCCCCGCGGCCTCGTACAGCTCGTGAGGGATCGACTGCATGCCCGCCAGGTAGATCAGCGCGTTGTAACCGGTCCAGCGCCAGATCACGATCGTCGATACGGCGATCTGCGAGGCGACTGTTCCCGTCTGCCAGTCCACCGGGTCGACACCGATGAGCCCGATCACGTAGTTGATCAGCCCGAAGTCGCGGCCGAAGAGCTGTGCGAAGACGAGCGTGGCGGCGGCGACGGACGTCGCGTAGGGGAGCAGGACCGCGGTCCTGATGAAGGTCCGCCCGCGCAGCTTGTAGTTGAGCAAGTGGGCCAGGCCCAGAGCCATCGCGAGCTGCGGCACGGTGGACAGCACGCCGATGGTGAACGTGTTGCGCAGCGAGATCCAGAAGTACTCGTCGGCGAAGAGCGCGGTGTAGTTGGCGATGCCCCGCCACTCCATCTCGCCGCTCGTCTGGAGCTCGACGCGGTAGAGGGAGACGAACGCCGTGTACAGGAGCGGGAAGAGGCCGAAGGCGAGGAACAGGGTGAAGAAGGGGGCGATGTAGGCGTACGGGGAGGCCTTGCGCCAGGTGCGCCGGAGAGCGGCCGCCGGACCGTCGTCCGGGTCGGTCCCGGATCCGGGGCCGGGGCCGACCCCGGGACGGGCCGGGCGGGGTCCGGCCTTCGCGGTGGAGGTGGGGGACACGATGCGGCCCTTCGGGATCGGGGCGGGAGGGATTGCGGAGGCGGGCGCGGGAGCCGGAGCGGGAGGGCGACGGGGCTGCGGGTGCGGCCGGTCCACGGCCGCCACCGTCAGCGGCCGGCCCTGCTACCGGTGTCAGCCGGTCACGTTCGCCACGCCCTTCTTCGCCGTCTCCCACGCCGTGTCCGACGAGACGCCCTTGCGCTCGACCTCGCCCAGCGCGTTCGTCAGCTGCTGCATCACGTTCTGGTCGTGTACGCCCAGGACCTGGACCGGGGACTCCTTGGCCGCGTCACCGAAGATCCGGCCGATCGGGGCGCCCGAGAAGTACGGGTCCTCGGCGTCCGCGATCTTCGCGATCGCGCCCGTCGAGGAGGGGAAGTTGCCCTGCTTCTGGAAGACCTTCGCCTGCTGCTCGGGCGCGGTGAGCCACTCGATCAGTTTGTACGCCTCCTCCTTGTGCTTGGCCGCACGCGGGATCGAGAGGTACGAGCCGCCCCAGTTGCCGGCGCCGCCGGGCAGCTTGGCGATGTCCCACTTGCCCTGGCCCGCGGCACCGGCCTGGGCCTTGACGTAGCCGAGCATCCAGGCCGGGCACGGGATGGTGGCGAACGAACCGGCGGCGAAGGCCTGGTTCCACTGCGGCGACCACTGGTCGAGCTTGGCGCTCAGGCCGGCCTCGGCCGCCTTCACCGAGGTGTCCCAGGCCGTCTTGACCGCAGGATTCTTCTCGTAGATCATCTCGCCGGCGGCGTTGTAGTACCGCTCCTTCTCTTGGCCGATCATGATCCCGTAGAGGGATCCGATGCTGTCCAGCCAGGCGCTCTGGGCGGGTGCCTTCTTCTTGTACTCCTTGCCCAACTCCAGGTAGCCCTCCCACGTGGACCACTTCTTCGCGAGCTCCTCGCGGTCGGTGGGGAGACCGGCCTGCTGGAAGAGGTCGGTGCGGTAGCACATGGCCTCGGGGCCCACGTCCGTGCCGAGGCCCAGGATCTTGCCGTCCTTCGTGGTCGCGGCCGACCACTTGGCTTCGGCGAACTGGCCCTTGAGCTTGTCGGCCCCATACGCCTTCAGGTCCTGGAACTTGTCGGACTGCTGCTGGGTGACCGACGCGATCCGGCCCACTTCGACGCCCTGCACGTCCGCGAGACCGCCGCCGCCCGCGAGGCGGGTCTGGAGCGACTTCCAGTAGTCCGCCTCGTCCTGGGTGTCGCTCTGCTTGACCGTCACGTTGGGGTGGAGCTTCTGGTACTCGTCGTAGAGCCCGGCCTCCTTGAAGCCGAAGGATCCGAAGAGGTCGACCGTGAGGGTGACGTTTCCGCCCGCGCCGTCGGACGAGTCCGGCGAGGCGCCGGATCCACAGGCGGCGAGGAGGGCCCCTGCGAGGACGACCGCGCCGAGGCGGGCTGTGGCTCTCTTGGCGGCTCGGGCGATGGGCATGGGAAGCCTCCCTTGACTTCGGGATGAACCAAGCGCTTTGAGAGCGCTCTCAGTGCGTGCGTCTGGAGCGTCCCCCACCGCCTGCTCCCCGTCAATACTCGAACACATAACAGCTTGGTGTTACCTCCAACTGCCCGCGGTGCTGGCTCTCTTGACACTTAGGTTTCAGGAGATTTACGTTCCATGGCACTTGAGAGCGCTCTCGAACGCGCTCTTCCCCCCACGTGATCGAGGTGCTGTTTCGTGCCAGCCTCCCTCTCCAGACCTGCATCGGCGACGCTCCTGGCCATCGCCTTGGCCGCCGTCGGCCTGGGCCCCGCCGCCTCCCCTGCGGCCGCCGCCACCATCCCCGCGGGTTCCGGTAGTTACACCGACACCCGACCCGCCGGTGCCTCCGGACCCACGACGAACACCGGTGCCCCCGTCACCCCCAAACTCACCGCTGCCGCCCGGGACAAGCCGGTGCCGACCAACGACTGGTGGACCTCGCTCGCCTACCAGCGCTACGGCGACAACCCGTACTCCACCCCCATGTACGGTCACCCCCTCACGTACCAGGCCAAGGCCTCCGGCCTGGAGGTCGGCTACCCGACCGCGCCCGCGATCGTCGGTGACGGCCGGCAGTACGAGTACGCCCACAAGGCCGACCTCACCGTCGGCCTCACCGGCCTGAACTCTCCCGACACCAAGGCCGACGCCTGGTCCGACTGGACGGTCACCCCGTACTGGGCGGACGGCTCCCGCACCTTCCGGGCCACCATCGGCCACGGCATGCCGTTCGTGTACGCCAAGGGCTCCGGCGGCGACGCCCGCATCACGACCGCCTCCACGCCCACGGTCTTCGCGGACAACGGCAACGTCCTCGGCATCACGGTCGCCGGTCACCACTACGCCCTCTTCGCCCCGACCGGCGCCGACTGGAACGTCTCCGGCACCACGATCACCGCCGGACTCGCGGGCAAGGACTACTTCTCGCTCGCCGTCCTGCCCTCCACGGACGCGCTCGCGACCTACCGCAAGTACGCGTTCAGCTTCGTCACCGGCTCCCAAGTTGCCTGGCAGAGCGCCGGTGGCGACGTCCGGGCGACGTACACCCTGACCACGGAGGCCAAGGAGGGCACCGAACGCGGCACGCTCCAGGCCCTCTACCGCCACCAGTGGCTGCACACCACCGACGCGCTGACCCCGTACACGTACGTCTCACCGCGCGGCACCATGAAGGTGCGCGAATCCGCCTCCTTCACCACCAGCCAGAAGAACAACGGCGTGGTGCCCGCCCTGCCCGCCTCCAGCGGCGTCGACCGGGCCCGGCTGACCGGCTACCTCAACGAGGTCGCCAACGCAGCCGACCCGTTCTCCGGGGCCGCCGACACCTACTGGACCGGCAAGGCACTCGGCCGGCTCGCCCAACTGGTGCCGGTGGCCGACCAGATAGGCCAGACCGCGACGCGCGACAAGCTCCTCGGCCTGATGAAGGGCCGACTCCAGGAGTGGTTCACGGCGGGCGGAGCGAGCGGGTTCAGCTACGACAAGGACTGGAAGACCCTCACCGGTTACCCGGCCTCGTACGGCAGCGACACCGAACTCAACGATCATCACTTCCACTACAGCTACTACGTCTACGCGGCGGCGATCATCGCCCAGTACGACCAGGCCTGGGCGGCCGACTCGGCCTGGGGCACCATGATCAAGCACCTGATCCGCGACACGGCCAACCCGAGCCGCACCGACTCGGCGTACCCCTTCCTGCGCGGCTTCGACGTGTACGCGGGCCACAGCTGGGCCTCCGGCCACCAGGGCTTCGCGGCGGGCAACAACCAGGAATCCTCTTCGGAGTCCGTCAACCTCAGCGCCGGTCTCGTGCTCTGGGGTGCGGCGACCGGCGACACCTCGCTCCGCGACCTCGGCAGCTACCTGCTGACGACGGAGTCCGAGGCGATCACCCAGTACTGGTTCGACGCGAGCGAGCAGGTCTTCCCCGCCTCGTACAAGTACGGCACGGTGGGCATGGTCTGGGGCAGCGGCGCCGCGTACTCCACCTGGTGGACCGCCAACCCGGAGGAGATCCACGGTATCAACGTCCTCCCCGTGACCGGAGGTTCATTCCACCTGGCCCGTGAAAAGGCCGCCATCACGCGGAACATCGCCGAGATGGAGCGCGAGAACGGGGGCCCGGCCCAGGAGTGGCGCGACCTGCTCTGGGAATTCGAAGCGCTGACCGATCCGGCGTCCGCGAAGGCCAAGTGGGACGGTGCGAACGGCAATTACACCCCCGAGCAGGGTGATTCCAAGGCGCATGCCTACCACTGGATCAACACCCTCGCCGCACTGGGCGCACCGGACATGACGGTCAGCGGGGACCTGCCCACCTCCGCCGTCTTCGCCAAGAACGGAACCCGCACCTATACCGCGCACAACCACGGCTCCACTCCCCGTACGGTGACCTTCTCCGACGGCAAGACACTTTCCGTACCGCCCCGTTCGACGGCCACGGGCACCGGCGCCGGCGGCGGAGATCCGGACCCGGAGGAGCCGGGACCGTCCACCGGCAACACCTTCCGCCTCAAGACCGGTGGCGTCCTCACCACCGCCACCACCGACCCGGCCGGCACGGACACCCTGGCCTCGGCCGACGGCATCAACCGGGACGGCACCCCGTACCGGCCGAACGTCTACGAGGCGAAGCAGGTCAACGGCAAGCTCGCCGCCGGGGCCGCCACCGCGTTCCGCCTTCGGGTGGACGCGGGCATCAAGGTCGGGCTCGCCCCGCAGGTCCGGGTCAGCTACGACCTGACCGGTGACGGCACCTTCGACCGCACCGAAACCTTCCGCTACTTCGCGACCGACCCGGTCGCGGGCTGGGAGGAGTACACGCAGGCGGTCGGCGCGCAGGCCGTCACCGGCAGCCTGGGCGAACTCAAGAACGGCACCGTCCGCCTGGAGATCTGGAACGCGCTGGGCAATGCAACGTCGCAGGTGCAGACGGGCACGGACGCGGCGGTGCTGAGGATCCCGTACGCGTAGCCCCCTGCGTGGACGAACCCGACGTACGGGCACGATCGATGCGGCGGGTCTCCGGCTCCTCGGGGGCGGAGACCCGCCGTACGCGTACGCGGAGGATCAGGCCGAGGCCCGCCGGACCAGCATGGTCGGGGTGATCACCGAGTCCGGTGCCGCGCCGTTCCCCGTACGGTCGAGGCTGCGCAGCAGCAGTCGTGCCATGAGCCGCCCCTGGCCCTCGATGTCCTGGTTGACGGTGGTCAGCGGCGGGTCGGTCTCCTTGGCCACCGGGTCCATGTCGTCGAACCCGACGACCGCCACCTGCTCGGGCACCGCGATCCCGCGATCCCGCAGGACCCGTAGCGCCCCGGACGCCATCAGGTCGTTCGCGACGAACACCGCATCCAGGTCGGGTCGCCGTTCCAGCAGCTCCGCCATCGCCCGCGCCCCGCTCTCCACGGTGAAGGCGCCCTCGGCGACGAGCGTCGGATCCATGTCCAGGAGCACGTCCCGGTAGCCGTCCAGCCGGTCCATCGCCGAGGTCTGGTCGGGCGGCCCGGCGATGTGCGCGATCCGCTGCCGCCCGAGGTCCCGCAGGTGCTGCACGGCGACCCGGGCCCCGCCCCGGTTGTCGGCGTCGACGTACGGAACGGCCCGTTCGCCGGGGGCGGTGGTCCAGCCGGGCCGACCCCCGAACACGGTCGGAATCCCCGCTCGCCGGGTGATCGCGGGCAGCGGGTCGTCCGTGTGCAGCGAGAAGGCGAGCGCGCCGTCCACGTGCCCGCCGGACAGGTACCGGGTGATCCGGTCGAAGTCCCCCGGCCCCTCCACCAGCAGCAGCACGAGCTGGGTGTCGTGGGCGGTCAGCTCCTTGCTGATGCCCCGGATCTGCTGGGAGAAGAAGGGGTCCGAGAAGATCCGCACCTCCGGCTCCGCGATGACGACGGCCACCGCGCCGGTCCGCCGCGTCACCAGCGTCCGGGCCGCGTGGTTGGGGACGTAGCCGAGCTCGTCGACCGCCCGGAGCACCTTGTCGACCAGCGGTTTGCGAACCCCGTCGCCCCCGTTGACGACCCGCGAGGCGGTGGCCCGGGAGACCCCCGCTCGCGCCGCGACGGCTTCCAGGGTGGGGCGGTACCCGGGGGACTGCTCGGGCAAGGCGGTCGCTCCTCGTCGACGGGGGCGGCGCTGCGCAGGGTGGTTCCGACCTGCGCCGTCGCCGGATCGTCTACAGCCTAGCGCCGGGACGGGCGGACGACTGAGAGCGCTCCCAATCGCTGCTCAGCCGGCGTAGGGCTGCCACATCTTGACGGCCGTCGCCGGGTTGCTCGCGGAATTGGATTTGTGCGTCACCAAGCACCGGTACTGCTTGCCGAAATGAACGACACGGTCGTTCTCCGCATACTGCCGGTTGACTTTCCAGTCCGAAAATCCTGCTGCCATGGGACGCCACCTTTCATCGAGCCGGCTCACTGCCGGCGTGCATGAAGCATCGCACCCTCCTGAGCAGGGCAAATCCCCGATCCTTTCAGCCGGCGCGCAGGAGTGCCCGCGGGAACGCAAGAGCGACAGCTGCGAACCCGGCGTCATGGCTCACGGGCGTCCGTCGATTCCGGATGCGGCAGACCTGTAGCGCATGCCCAGAGGTCTGGACCAAGCTCGGGGCATGGATCTGGAGTTGAGGCACCTCAAGATCGTCAGAGCCGTCGCCGACGCCGGCAGCCTGACCCGCGCGGCCACCGTGCTGGGGCTCACTCAGCCGGCTCTGAGCACCCAGCTCAAGCGGATCGAACGAGCACTCGACGGGCCGCTCTTCGTCCGCGGGCGGGAAGGCGTACGGGCCACCGCGCTCGGGGAGCTGGTGCTGGAACGGGCCCGCGTGGTGCTGCCGGCCGTCTGCGAGCTTCAGGAGGAGGCCGTGCGCTTCGCCCGGCAAGGCGCCGTCGGCTACCGGCTCGGGGGGACGCACGGGCCGCTGCTGGGCGGGCTCGTGGACCGGATCGTCCGGGAGGAGCCCGGCGTGCCGGTGACCACGTACACCTCGTGGTCGGAACGGGAGGTCGCCACGGGCGTGGCCGCCGGCAGGCTGGACTTCGCCCTGGTCGGGGTCTGCGGGGAGAGCGCCCCGCCGGAACCGGGACGGCTCGCGTGGAGGGAGGTGGCACGGGACCCGGTGCACGTGATGCTGGCCGAGGACCACCCGCTGGCGCAGCGGCCGTGGATCGAGCTGGCGGAACTGGCCGCCGAGGCCTGGACCGACGTACCGGGCGACGGGTGCTTCGGGGACTGCTTCGCGGCGGCGTGCGTGCGCGCCGGGTTCACCCCGGCGTGCGTGTACGAGACGGACACGGCTTCGTGCGTGCACCTCGTCCAGGTCGGGCGGGCCGTCGGCCTGTGCCGGGCGACCTTTCCCGTGACCCCCGGACTGGTGACCCGGCCGCTCGCCGGGAGCCCGCTGGTGTGGCGGCACCTGCTCGGCTGGCATCCGGCGGCGCGGGCAGCCGCCCGTGCTGCAGCGGTGCTGCAGCACGCCCGGGACGCGCACACGGAGGCGCTGTCCCGATCGTCCGCAGCCGCGGTCGCCACGGCACTGGCGGAACGGGCGTAGGCCAAAGGGGGCACGGCGCGCAGTGAGGTGCGGTGAGGCGTGGAGCTCACCATGCCCGGCGCAGGTGCCCGCCGCACGGCCATAACACCGGGGGAGGGGCCAACCGGCATCTCCCGCCGAGGCGTTCGGATTCCTACGGTGTTGCTGACCCCCCACTGAACCGAGGAGATCCCCCATGCTCAAGCGACACGCCCGCGCGGCGTGTACCGCCCTGGCCGCCGCCGGGCTGCTGCTGGCAGCCACCGGCGCCGTTGCCACCGCCGCCCCCGCGGAGTCCGCCGACGCCGCACGCCCGCAGAAGTCGGCCTCCGCCACCCTGCGCACCGCCGACGCTCCTCCCGAGCTGCTCACCGCCATGCAGCGCGACCTCGGCCTGACCCCCACACAGGCCGAGGCCCGCCTGGCCCACGAGGCCGAGGCGGGGGCCACCGCCGCCCGTCTGCAGGCCCGGCTCGGTGCGGCCTTCGCCGGAGCCTGGCTGGACGGTGCCGACGCGGGGACCCTGACCGTGGCCACCACCCGGGCCGCCGACACCGCTGCGATACGGGCCGCCGGGGCTCGGGCGAAGCTGGTCAGCCGCTCCCTGGCCGACCTGGACACCGCGCAGGCCGCGCTGGACCGGGCCGCCACCGCCGGGACCCCGGTCCGCTACGTCGACCCGCGCGGCAACACCCTGGTCGTCGAGGAGACCCGGCCCGGGGCCGCGGCCGGCCTGCTGGCGGCCACCGGGACCGACCCGGCACTGGTCACGGTGGTCCGTACCGCCGAGGCCCCGCGCCCGCTGTACGACCTGCGGGGCGGGGACGCGTACTACATGAACGGCAGCGGCCGCTGCTCGGTGGGCTTCCCGATCACCAAGGGAACGGTGAACGGATTCGCCACCGCCGGGCACTGCGGGCGGGCCGGCACCATCACCAGCGGCTTCAACCAGGTCGCCCAGGGCTCCTTCCAAGCCTCCGTCTTCCCCGGCAACGACATGGCCTGGGTCGCGGCGAACGCCAACTGGTCCTCCACCCCCTACGTCAAGGGCAGCGGCGGCGCGAACGTGCAGGTCACCGGCTCGGTGCTGCAACCCGTCGGGGCTTCGGTGTGCCGCTCCGGATCGACCACCGGCTGGCACTGCGGAACCATCCAGCAGCACAACACCAGCGTCACCTACCCCGAGGGCACCATCTCCGGCGTCACCCGTACGACCGTCTGCGCCGAGCCCGGTGACTCCGGTGGCTCCTACATCTCCGGCAGCCAGGCCCAGGGCGTGACCTCGGGCGGCTCCGGCAACTGCTCCAGCGGGGGAACCACCTTCTTCCAGCCGCTGAACCCGATCCTGTCCGCCTACGGACTGACCCTCAAGGTCACCGGAACCGACCCGGGCCCCGGCCCGGGTGACCCCGAGCCCGGCGGCACCTGGAAGGCCGGCTCCGTCTACGCGGCGGGCGCCACCGTCACCTACGGCGGCGCGAGCTACCGCTGCATCCAGGGCCACCAGGCCCAGACGGGCTGGGAGCCGCCCGTGGTCCCGGCGCTCTGGCAGCGGCTGTAGGTCGCTCGGCAGGACAGGAGGCGCCGTGGCTGCCAAGGGGGGAGCCACGGCGCCTCCGGCGGGATCAGGGGGTACCGGGGCCGCTCTTCACGGTCGTCCAGCTGCCGCCCTTCACCGCGTACACCGTCAGTTGGCGGTTGACCGTGTCGCCGTACTCGTCGAAGGCCACGCGACCGGTGACGCCGTCGAACGCCAGCCCCGACACGGCCTGCGGCATCTGCGCCCGGGCGTCCGCGGGGAGGGCTCCGCCATGGGCCTCCACCACGGCCTTCACCGCCTCGATGACGGCCCAGGTCGCGTCGTACGCGTAGGGGCCGTACGAACCGGCCGCCTCCGGGTACCCCGCCTCCTGGTACTGCTTGAGGAAGTCCCCTCCCTTTGCCAGGTCCTCGGCAGGAACGCCGAGGCCCGTGGCGAGGTCGCCCTCCGCCTTCGTGTTCGTAGTGAGGAACTGCTGGTCGAAGATGCCGTCGCCGCCCATCAGGGGGACGGTCACGCCCGCCTGCTTGAGCTGCGCGGAGAGCGGCCCGGCGGTGTCGTAGTAGCCGCCGAAGTACACGGCATCGGCGCCGGAGGCCCGAATCTGGGAGGCCAGGTAGGAGAAGTCGTCCTGCGCGGGATCAACCCGGTCCGTACCCACGACGGTTCCGCCGACCTTGGTGAACGCGGCACTGAACCCGGAAGTGAGGCCGCTGCCGTAGTCGCTGCCGTCGTCGATGAGGTAGAGCTTCCTCTTCCCGGCCTCGCCGTGGAGGTACCGGGCGGCGAACGGCCCCTGGTCGACGTCCGTGGCGACGGTTCGGAAGTAGGTCTTGTACGGGCGGGACTTGGACCCCTTGGCCCAGTGGGGGCCCAGTGTCAGCACGGGGTCGGTGTTGGCGGGTGACACGTTGACGAGGTTCGCCCGTCCGAGCGGTTCCGCCATGGTCTTGGCGACCCCGGAGGTGAGCGGCCCGACAACGCCGAGCACCTTCTCGTCGTCGATGAATTGGGTGGCGTTCGGCCGGCCCTTGGCGGGAGCGGCCTCGTCGTCCAGAGCTTTGATCTCGAAGTTCACGCCGGGTACGTGCCCGGTGCGGTTGGAGGTCCTGGCCGCCAGGTCGGCGGAGTTCTTCATGCCGACCCCCATGGCCGACAGGTTGCCGCTGAGCGGGGCGTCCACTCCGATGACCACTGTGATGGTGGAGGCCGCGGAGCCGCCACTGGGCGTCCCGCCGTCGGGCGGGTCGTCACGGGTCAGCTTCCAGGTCAGAACGGAACCGGCTGCGAGCGTGACCATGGCCACCCCCAGCACGGCGGAGCGCCGCGTGAGGGCGCGCCGTCGGGCGGACGCACCTTCGTCCCGCCCCCGCTGGTCCGCCCAGCCGAGCGAGATCAGATCCTCGGCCGAGGGCACGGCCACGGGCGGGGTGGTCGGCCGCTCCGGTACGGGCCGGCGGAGGGTATCGGGCGTGTCCGTCGGTTCCTCGGGCGTGTGCGCCGGTTCCTCGGCCGTGGGCGTCGGCAGGTGAGGCGGGGACGGCAGCTCCGTTTCCCGCGCGGTCGGGGTCGGAGCGTGCTCCGTCGCCGCCTCCGGGAGGGGTACCGGTACGGACTCGCGCGGAACGGTCTCTGCGGTCGTGTCCGCCCGGGACCGGGAGGACCGCAGCGCCGACGCCAGCAGCTCGGCGGCCTCGGCGGCGCCGACGCGTTGCGCCGGATCCTTCGTCAGGAGCGCGTCCAGTACGGGCGCCAGCAGGCCGGCGTGCGTCGGCGGCCGGTGCGGGCGGGTGAAGACGGCCACGGCAAGCGCGTGGAGCCCGTCGGCCTCGAACGGCGGGCGTCCCTCGACGGCGTGGTAGAGGGTGGCGCCGAGCGCCCACAGGTCGTTGGCGGGCGTCGGGCGCCTGCCCTCCAACTGCTCCGGGGGCATGTAGTGCGGGGTGCCGATGACGGTCCCGCTCTGGCTGAGCTTGGTCGTGGCGTCAGCCAGGTGGGCGATGCCGAAGTCGGTGAGGACGACGCGGTCCTTGGTCAGGAGCACGTTGTCCGGCTTGATGTCGCGGTGGATGATCCGCGCGTCGTGTGCTTCGGCGAGCGCGCCGAGCAACGCGGCCCCTATCTCCGCCACGCGCTCCACGGGCAGCCGGCCCTGCTCGCGGATGGCCGCGGCGAGGGACTGCCCCCGGACGAACTCCATGACGATGACGGGGGCGCCGTGGTGCTCGACGACATCGTGGATGGTGATGATCCCGGGATGGCTGAGAGCGACCGCCGCGCGGGCCTCGCCGGTGAAACGCCTGAGCAGCGTCGCGCGGTCGCCGTCGTTCAGCCCCGCCGGGAAGAGGATCTCCTTGATGGCGACCTCGCGTCCGAAGAGCTGCTGGTCGACGCCGCGCCAAACCCGGCCCATACCCCCCTGGCCGATGCATTCGACCAGCTGGTACCGGCCGGCGATGAGTTCGGATTTCTGCTCGGTCACGCGCACACTCTAGGACCTGTTGGACCGGTCGGGTGACGGAACCATGGCCTGATCCCGCGCCCCCGGCCCGCTGGGCCGACGACCATGAGCGCGGCCTGCGTGTGAATGCCGGTGCGGCATGCTGCATGCCGGGGGGCCACGGACGCCCAGAGGTGCTACAACTGGGTGCGTGACCCTTCCTTGCCACCCGTGCCTGGTGTGTCGGTGCGGTCACTCCTAGGCAACAGACTACGAAGCGTCGCCGGACAGGTCTTCGTCCTTCAGGTGGCGATCGTGGTGTTGCTCGCCGCCGGCGCACTACTGTCCCTGCTGCTCCAGTCACGGCACGACAGTGACCGGGAGGCACGCAACCGGTCGGTTGCCGTCGCGCAGAGCGTTGCCCACTCCCTGGGCCTGCAGGACGCGCTGAAGACGCCCGATCCGTCGGCCCTCCTGCAACCCCTCGCCGAGACGACGCGCAAGGCCGCCGGCGTGGACTTCGTCGTGGTGATGGACACCAACGGCATCCGGTACAGCCATCCCCAGCCGGACCGCATCGGAAAACGGTTCGTCGGCACGATCGAGCCCTCGCTCGCCGGACAGGTCCACACCGAGAGCGTGCAGGGTCCGCTCGGCAAGGAGATCCAGGCGGTGGTGCCGGTCACCGCGGCCGACGGCCGAGTCGTCGCCCTGGTCTCGGCGGGCCTGACGGTGAAGAACGTGACCGGTGTCGTCGACCGTCAGCTCCCGGTCATCCTCCTGGCCATCGCGACCGGCCTGGCCCTGGCCACCGGCGGCACGGCCCTGATCAGCCGGCGGCTGCGCCGGCAGACCCACGGGCTCGGTACGGAGGAGATGACCCGCATGTACGAGCACCATGACGCGGTGCTCCACGCCGTCCGCGAAGGGGTTCTGATCACTGACGGCGACGGGCGGCTACGGCTGGCCAACGACGAGGCCAAACGGCTGCTCGACCTGCCGGAAGACGCCGAGGGACGCAGCGTCGGGAACGTGCCCGGCCTGAACCGCCGGATGGCGGACCTCCTGCTGTCGGGCCGCGTGGCCACCGACGAGGTGCTCGAAACGGGCGACCGGCTGCTCGTGGTCAACCAGCGGCCCACCCACCCCGGAGGCCGTCGGCAGGAGGGCGCCGTGGTCACCATCCGGGACTCCACCGAGATGCAGGTCCTGACGAGCCGCGCCGACACGGCCCGCAGACGGCTCAAGCTGCTGTACGACGCGGGAGGCGAGGTCGGAACGACCCTCGACGTGGTGCGGACGGCCGAGGAACTCGCCGCCGTCGCCGTGCCCCGGTTCGCCGACTTCGTCACGGTCGACCTGGCCGACTCGGTGCTCGACGGCGACGAACCCGGCGCCGGTGCCGACATGCGGCGCACGGCGGTCAGCGGCATCCGCTCCGACCATCCCCTCTACCCGCGCGGGTGGCTGATCGACTTCCTTCCGTCCACCCCTCAGGCGCGCGGCTACGGCACCGGCGAAGCGGAACTCGTCCAGGACCTGGCCGACGCGCCAGGCTGGCACGCCCAGGACCCGCCGCGAGCCCGGGCCATCGTCGATTACGGAATCCACTCGCTCATCGTGGCCCCGCTCAGGGCACGGGGCGTCGTACTCGGCGTGGTCAACTTCTGGCGGTCGCAGAAGCCGGAGCCCTTCGACGAGGACGAGCTGTCACTGGCCGAGGAACTCGTCGCCCGTGCCGCGGTCAGCATGGACAACGCCCGCCGCTACACCCGTGAACACGCCCTCGCCGAGACCCTCCAGCGCAGCCTGCTGCCGCGCGCCCTGCCCGAGCAGAGCGCCGTGGACGTGGCGCACTTCTACCTGCCCGCCCAGTCCGGGGTGGGCGGCGACTGGTTCGACGTGATCCCCCTGCCGGGCAGCCGGGTCGCGCTGGTCGTCGGAGACGTCGTCGGGCACGGACTGCACGCCGCGGCCACCATGGGGCGGCTCCGCACGGCGGTGCACAACTTCTCCAGCCTCGACCTGCCGCCCGACGAGATCCTCGCCCGCCTGGACGACCTCGTGCAGCGCATCGACCGAGACGGGGCCGCCGACGACCTGGACGGCGGCGTACTCGGCGCGACCTGCCTGTACGCCGTCTACGACCCGGTGTCCCAGCGCTGCACCATGGCGCGGGCAGGGCATCTGCCACCCCTCGTGGTCGCTCCCGACGGCACGACGGACATCGTGGACCTGCCGGCCGGGCCCCCGCTGGGGCTGGGTGGCATTCCGTTCGAAACCGCGGAGCTGTACCTGGCGGAAGGCAGCCAGCTCGTCCTGTACACGGACGGACTGATCGAGGAGCGGACCCGGGACATCGGCGAGGGGCTGGAGCTGCTCCGCGCGGCGCTGAGCCATCCGGACCGGGACCCGGCGGAGAGCTGCCGGGCCGTACTCGATCTCCTGCTGCCGGCCCGTCCGACCGACGACGTGGCGCTGCTCATCGCGCGGACGCGGACCCTCGGCGCGGACCGGGTCGCGGAGTGGGACATGCCGTTCCAGCCGAGTGCGGTGGCCGCCATGCGGAGCGTCGCGGTGAAACAGCTCGACGAATGGGGTCTGTCGGAGCTCGGCTTCACCACCGAGCTGATCCTCAGCGAACTGGTCACCAACGCCCTGCGGTACGGCAGCGAGCCGGTCCGGGTACGGCTGCTGCACGCCCGCACTCTGACCTGCGAGGTGTGGGACGGCAGCAATACCGCCCCGCATCCGCGCTACGCCGCCACCACGGACGAGGGAGGGCGCGGCCTGTTCCTGGTGGCGCAGGTCAGCGACCAATGGGGCACCCGCTACACGCCCGACGGCAAAGTCATCTGGGCGGAGCAGTCCCTCCCCGACACCCCGGGCGCCGGCGGACCGTCCCCCACGGCCTTCCTCGACCTGGAACCCCTCTGATTCACACCGTCTCCCGCGGTACGGGCCCCCCGGGAAGCGGCGCCGGCGCCCCCGTGCGCCGGGCGGATTCCCATCGCGGTCAGATCTCGCCGCGCCAGGCGCCGGTCGCGATTCCGCGCCCCTCGATGAAGAGCTTGAACCGCTTCAGATCACCCGCGACCTGACGCTTGACGAAGCCGAGCTTGTCGGCGGCCGTCTCGGCCAAACCGTCGGGCACCCAGTTCATGTGCAGGACGACCTTCGTGGTCGTCGCGTCGACCGGCTGGAAGGTGACGAGCCCGGCCTGGCGGGCCTCACCGTCCACCGTGATCCACGCGACGCGCCGGTCCGGGAGCTGCTCGGTGATCTGCGCGTCGAACTCGCGCTGCACCCCGTTCACGTTCGTCACCCAGTGGGTGAGCGTGTCGGTGCGCTGGACGATCCGTTCGACCCCCTCCATGAAGACGGGGAAGTCCTCGAACTGCGTCCACTGGTCGTAAGCCGTGCGTACGGGGACGTTGACCTCGACGTACTCCTCGACGTGCGACATGCGCATCCCTTCCGTGTCGTCAGCAGTCCCGCACCCCCGAGGTGCGGGTCGTCCTTCAGGACGTTTCGAGGCGCGGTTACCCGACCTTGATGGGCCCATGCGCGGTACGGGAACGGACGGTGCGGCGGCCGGGCGCGGACGCTGTCCCCCCAACCGCCGACGGAAGGAGCCCGTGCGGTGCGCGTACAGGCGAAGGCCCAGGGCACACGAGGGCCATGACCGTACTCAAGACAAGCGTCCTCGTCCTGGACTGCGCCGAGCCCGAACCCCTGGCCAGGTTCTACGCCGAACTGCTCGGAGCCGCGGCCGGCCCGGCGCCGGGGGACGGGGAACTGATCCTCCTCACCGGCGGCTCCGGCGTGGTGATCCTCGGGGTCCGGCGCGATGCGAACCACGTGCCGCCGAGCTGGCCGGCGCCGGAGGACTCCCAGCAAGCCCATCTGCGGATCCTGGTGGCGGCCGAGGCCCTCGACGAAGCCGAGCGGGAGGCCGTGGCACTCGGCGCGCGCCCGCTGGCAGCCGAAGAGGACGGCAGCCGGCTGGACAACCGCACGACGCTGCGTCGGTTCAGTGATCCGGCAGGGCACGCCTTCGTCCTCGCGGCCGTGCCTGAGGACCCCGCCGCCACGGCCCCGGCCGGTGACGCGTCGGGGTCCTCACGCTAGCGGCGGCGGGCGAAGGCGGGCACGGACACGGGCACGGACACGGGCACGGTCGGCGCGAAGGCGATGCCGAGCAGGTCTCCTCTCCCAGCCCGTGAGCCGGACGCCGCTCCCTCATCGGCGTCGGGCTCACGGAGACGCGGGCGGGGCTGCGGGCGAGGGCTCGCGCCACATGGGCCAGAGGGTGGGTCCGTCCTGCGGGAGACGGAGCTCGGAGGTGACGCGGAAACCCAGCCGTTCGTAGAAGGGAACGTTGGCGGCCTTGCTGGACTCCAGGTAGGCGGGCTGCCCGAGCCTGTCGCAGTCGGCCAACTGCTGGCGCAACAGCGCCGAACCGACTCCCGTCCCCTGGAGCCCCGGGTCCGTCCCCACGGACGGCAGGTACCAGTGCGGAGTGTCCGGATGGGAACCGTGCATGAGGTTCTCGACCTCGCCGGCCCGCGACATCCCTCGGAGTCCGAAGACGCGCACGTAGGTGGGGAGCGCCGCCAGCTCTCGTACCGCAGAGGCCTTCCAGCGCCCGGGCCCCGACCACAAGGCGGCCGCCAGCAGCCGCCCGTCGCTGGTCGCGGCGACCCGTACACCGCCCGCGCGGGGTCGCTGCTGACGCTGGGCGAGCTCGAAGTAGCGGGCGATCCGGCGTTCCCGATCGGCTGAGGCGGGGACCATCCACGCCATGACCGGGTCGTCGGAGAAGGCTCGGGCCAGCAGGGCGGCGACCGCCCCGGACTCGGAAGGCCGGGCGAACCGGATGCCGTACCCGGCGATGGGCAGTGTCGTACGGGTGCTCATGGGTCCACGCTAGGCAGCGGTCCCGGGCCTCTGCAGCCGCGCACGACGGACACGCCGTACGGACCACCCGGCCACGCCGCCGCCACCGGCCCCGTGATCGCAGGTGCGAGAGACACCAGATCGAACCGTCCCCGGCGTCTGGGCCGGCCCTCGGGGCTGGGGGTCCGAAAGGGGCGCCGGGATGCCGGCTACTGCGGGCGTTGCGGTGGACCGTGTGAATGGCAGCCTTCGATGGGCCTGTGGCCTTCGATCCAGGGACCGGATCCATCCACCCACCTTCCCCCGAAAGGGACACAGCCCACCACGGAGGGTGAGATTCGGGGCTCCCGGCGGTGACCCGCCCCACAGGACCTTGGTCACATACCAAGCGGGATAGTAGTCCTGAAACGGCCCTTACCCACCCCCTCAGACCGGCCCCCACCAGGGGTGACACCCGCCCGGTCGGAGGGGGGTCGTTGCGCCCCGGCTGCGAGGACCACTAGTAAGAGGGGTCGTTGCCAGGCGCGCTCTACCCCCGTAGAACTGGATGAGTCGCAAGGCGGACGGAGATCCCCCGGGCTCACCCCCGGTTCTCCTGCTCCCGCCGACGAACCCCTCTCCTTCACGTGAGTGGCTCACGCATGTCTGCGACTGCCCTTGTCCCCGTCGAAAGGTCCGTCCGTGTCGAACGTCGTCATCCGCCGCATCGCCGCTTCGAAGAAGACCCTCGCGGGTACCGTCCTCGCCCTGGGCGTTGCCGGTTCCATGCTGGCCGCGGTTCCCGCGCAGGCCGCCCCGATGAGTGCCAAGGCGATCGCCCAGCAGATGATCAAGGACCCGGCTCAGTTCGCGGCGTTCAACAACATCGTGTCCCGCGAGAGCGGCTGGGACCACACGGCCACGAACTCCTCCTCGGGTGCTTACGGCCTGGTCCAGGCCCTGCCGGCCTCGAAGATGTCCTCGGCGGGCTCGGACTGGAAGACCAACCCGGCCACCCAGATCAAGTGGGGCCTGGACTACATGAACTCCCGCTACGGCAGCCCCGCCGGCGCCTGGACCTTCTGGCAGAACCACCACTGGTACTAAACCACCAGCGGAACACGGGGACACGAAAACGCCCGGCCGGTACATACCGGCCGGGCGCTTTCGCATACCTAGGCCCCTCACGGCTGTGCGCCGCCCCTTTCGGCCCGGTCCACGAGCCGGGAGAGCTCCGTCCGCGAGCGCACTCCGAGCAGCGCGAAGACGTTGCGCAGGTGGTGGTCGACGGTGCGCGGGCTGACGGAGAGGCTCAGGGCCACCTCCCGGTTGGTGGCACCCTCGGCCACACAGCGTGCGATCCGCAACTGTTGCGGTGTGAGCAGGGCCAGCCCACCCTCCGCTACGGGGGCGGGCGCCTCGCCGGTCGCCCGCAGTTCGGCACGGGTCTGCTCGGCCCAGGCCGGGGCCCCGCAGCGCTCGAAGGTGACCAGCGCGTCCCGCAGCCGGTTCTTCGCCTCGGCCGGACGGCGCCGACGGCGCAGCCACTTCCCGTACAGCAATTGGGTGCGGGCCCGCTCGAAGTCGCCGTGCACCCCCTCGTGCAGGTCCAGTGCCCGGGCGAAGAACGCGTCGGCCGTGTCGTCCGGCGGGGCGACCAGGGCCCGGCACCGGGCCAACTGCGCCGGTGCCTGCGGGTCGGTGCCCTGGGCGGCCCAGAGGGCGAACTCCTCGACGGCTGCCTTCGCTTCCGTCGAAGCCCCTGACTGTACGGCCGCTTCCACGAAGCACGGCAGGGCGAGCATGCGGACGGCGAAGTGGCCGCGCCCCGGCCCCGGCCTGGTCAGCGGGCCGAGCCGGGCGGCGGCCTCGAAGGGCCGGCCGCGGCACAGGTCCGCGCGCGCCGAGGCCCACTCGGCCAGGGTGACGGCTTGGAGGAGCCCGTGCGGGCGTGCGATCTCCACGGCGGCTCCGGCGTGCGCGGCGACGGCTGCCGCGTCGTCCTCGACCGAGGCGACCAGGGCCAGGATCGCGTGCTGACCGGCGGCCACGTTGCGCTGGCCGGCCCGGTGGGCGGAGCGGAGGCCTTCCTGCGCGTGGGCCCTGGCCCGGGCGTGCTGGCCGGCCCGCAGCTCGGCATACGCGAGGTGTTCAAGGATCCGCGGGGTGAGGGAGGCCAGCCCCCGCGACCGGGCCACGGCCAGGGCCCGCGCATTGGCCCGGCATGCCGCCGCGATGTCGCCGAGCACGAGCGCTGCCACCCCGGCCCGCAGCAGGCGGGTCGGGTCGTCGTCGTCCCGCGCACGGTCGAGGACCCGGCGCAGCGGCGGTTCGGCCTCGGCCAGGTGCCCGTCGATCGCCGTGCGCAGCCCCGCCCGGTAGTCGAGCATCGGATGCCGGGGAGCGGCGGCGGTCGGCTGTGGCTGGGGACGCGGATGGGGCTGCGGCTGGGGGCCGGATCGTACGGACGCCACGTGCCGGACCGGCGAGAACGGGTCGGCGGGCTCCGCCGACGCGTAGGCGAAGGCGGGGTCCCGTGGCGGAGTCGCGAGCGGTGCCTCGGCGAGGGCCGCGATGCACGCGGCGGCGTCGCCCGCGGCCCACGCCGCGTCCATCGCCTCCATCCTGGCTTCCAGAGCCGCCTCCGCGTCGGACGGGTCGAGCCGCTCCGCGGCCATGAGCAGCGCCTGGTAGGCGTCGCCGACCGGGCCGTCCCGCAGGGCCATGCTGCCCCGCACGAGTTCCGTGCGGCCCTGCACCGCATCGGGGGACGCGCCCTCCCGGGTGGCCGCCAGCAGCCGGTGCGCCCTGCGGGGATGTCCCGACAGACGGGCGTAGTCCGCCGCGGCGGTGAGGCGTGCGGTACGGGCATCCTCGTGGGCGGTGAGCTCGGCGGCCCTGGACAGGGCGGCCGAGCGTTCCATTCCGGACGTCGGCGTGCCGGGAGCGGCCGCCTCGACGAGGCCGGCCGCGAGGCCGGCGTCGGGCCCTTGCACGGCCAGGGCGAGGTGGAGGAGGTGGCGCAGGCGAAAGCGGTCGGCGTCGATGACCGAGGCGAGCAGCGCGTGGGCGGCCCGCCGCTGCGAGGACGGCGCGCCGGAGTAGGCCGTCCGGCGGAGCAAGGAGCCCGCGAAGGCGATGCGGTCCCCGTCGTGGTGCACCAGCCTCGCTGCCTCGGCGGGGTCCAGCGCGGCAGGGTCCAGTCCGGCTTTGCGGGCGGCCCGCAGGACCAGGGAGGCATCCGCCCCGGCCGCGTCGGGATCGGGCTCGTGCGCGGCCGCCACCAGGAGCAGGAGCTGTCGGGTGGGGGAGGGCAGCGGGGCGAGGCGGCTCCCGAAGACGGCCCACAGGGCGCCGCCGTCCACGAGCGGACGGGGCAGCGGCCGATGGCCGCCGAGCTGATCCGGTGTCAGGCGCTGGGCGAGGGCCGTCAGGACGGCCGGGTTGCCTTCGGCCTCGGACAGCAACTCCGAGCGTACGGAAGGGTCCAGGCCCCCCTCGGTGAGGTCGCGGAGCAGGGCCGTCGCCGCGCCGTCGTCGAGCGGGCCGAAGCGGACCACGGGCAGCCCCGCGAATTCGGGATCGTCCGCCCGGTGTTCCGCGACCGAGAGCAGGAGTCCGATCGGGCGCGCGGGGTCGGGACGCCGTGCGGCCGAGCCGAGGACGGCCCGTGAGGGCGCGTCCCACAGGTGTACGTCGTCCACGCAGACCAGCAGCGGATCTTCCTCGGGGACGTACTGCCCCAGCAGTTCGGGCAGTCCGGCCGGCCGGGCCGTTCCGAAAGCGGCCCGCGGCGGCGCCGCGCCCCTCCTTTCGGCCGCCGCGCACAGCAGTGCGTGCATGCCGTCGTAGGGGCGAGGCTCGCCGGGGAGGCGTCGGGGGCGCAGGACCGGTCCGAGCGTGAACTCGTTGGCGGCCCATGCGAGAAGAGCGCTGCGGCCGAGGCCGGGCTCCGCCACGAGCAGCAGCGCCCCGCCGTGTCGGGGCCGGAGCTGATCCGACAGGGCGGCCACAGCTGCCAGTTCGGTCGTGCGGCCGTAAATCCGGCAAGGACTTGCCACAGTCGTGTGTCCGGTCACGCCGGTGAGGTTACTGCCGTGTAAACAATGGCGGAAGACCGGACGCAGCAGGTGGGAGGCCGAAACGGAACGACCTCCCGCCTACCGGCGGCGATTCAGGAAGTGTGGGGGCAGTTGCCCCGGTACTCCTCGATGGTCAGGCTCGGGCTCGGCACCGGGCAGAGGAACTGCTCGTAGCGGGTGTCGTTGTCGATGAACCGCTTGAGCCACGAAATGCTGTACTTCGCGATCGTGGTGTCCGAGCTGTTCGGGGTGAAGTGCGTGGCGTTGTTGAGTTCCAGGTACGCCTTGTCGAGCGAGCTGGGGAGGCTCGTGTAGAAGGGCTCCGAGTGCGTGAGGACCGGTGCGACCGTGTCGCCGTCGGCCCCGACGATCAGGGTGGGGGTCTTGATCTCGGGCCAGGACTTGTCGGTGTTCCAGCCGGTGAGCGCGATCGCCGCCTGCAGCGAGGGCCGGCTCTTGGCGGCCTCCAGCGTGCCGCCGCCGCCCATGGAGTGGCCCATCACACCGAGCCGGCTGCTGTCGATCCTGGTGCGGACGGTGCTGCGCTCCGTCAAGTAGTCCAGGGCGGAGAGCAGTTGGCGCCCCCTGCTGTCGGGCTGGTCGAGGGTGGTGAGCGTGTCGATGGTCAGGACGATGAAGCCCTGGGAAGCCAGGCGCGGGCCGAGCCAGGCGATCGACGACTGGTAGGCGGTGAAGCCGGGTGAGATCACCACGGCACCGAAGGTCCCGTCCGCGGTGGACGTCGGGTAGTAGATGGTGCCGCCGCCGAAGCCGGTGACCCCCAGGGAGGAGACGTTGGTCTGCGACACCGCGTAGGAGCCGCGGAGGGCCTCGATGCTCGAGTTGGTCGGCGCGGGGCCCCGCTCGTACGGGTTGGCCGCGGCCTGTGCTCCGGACGCAGTGAACGTGGCGATCGCGCCGATCGTCACGAGCGCAGCCAGTCCGGACACGAGCGAACGGAGCCGCGTCCCGCCGCGGGCGGGGTCGACGGACCGCCCCCTCGTACCGGCGGCGCCGTGGTCGGAGTGGGCCTGGTGGGCGTTCTCGGAGTGTTGCTGCTGCACGACGGAGTCGTCCTCTCGGTCGTGGCGGAGCCGTCCCGGCGGTGGCCCGTGCCCGGCTGAGTGCCGAGTCCGTGCCGCCTGACGGTGGTTCCCGCCGCTGTCGCTGGCCGGACCACTGTCACGGCGCACTCCGCGACCGCACATCGGTGGAATCACCGGTCTCGCCGACGGAATCACCGGTCTCGTCGGTGGACGTACCGGGGCGCCGCAGGACGTACCGGTCTCGTCGACGGGTGCACCGGTCCCGCCGGCCGGGCGCACCGTCCGCCGCCCCCCACGCTGCGCCCGACGCTGCGCCCGACGTACCGCCTGATGCCGCGCCCGACGTACCGCCCGACGCACCGGTCACGCCGCCGGGCCCGCTCAGCCTCCCGACAGCCGGTACGCGTCCCGCGCCAGGGTCAGCGCGATCAGGTCCCGGGGACGGGACAGGGACTTCGACGTCAGGTGCTCCAGTCGGCGCAGCCGGTTGAAGACCGTATTGCGGTGGCAGTACAGGCGGCTCGCCGCGCGGCCCGCCGAACCCTCCGCCGCCAGCCAGGCGTCGAGGGTCTCCAGCAGCATCGCCCGGTCCGCCGGGTCCAGCTCCAGCAGGGGGCCGAGCACCGCCTGGACCAGCTCGGTCGAGAGCTCGGGCTGGCGCACCACCAGGGCCATGGGCAGCCGGTCGGACAGCTGCACCAGCACCCGTTCGTCCTGCCCGCAGGTCCGCAGCGCCGTCTCCGCCAGCCGCCGGGCCCGGCCCAGCTCGGCCAGCCCGTCCACCACAGGGCTGATCCCGCCCGGTCCCGGGCAGCGGTCCGCGAGCTCCGCCGCCAGCTCGGCCGGCGAGGAGTCGCCCAGCGCCACCACGGCCAGCTCCCGCTCCGTGCGCATCCGCCAGAACAGCCGCATCCCGCCCGCCGCCACCACCCGGTGCACCGCATCGCCGCGGTCGGCCGGCAGCACCACCACCGCGTACCGCCCCTGTTCCGGCAGGTCCAGGGCCAGTGCCACCTGGGCGGCCAGGGCCGGTGCGCTGTCCCCCTCCAGCAGGGCGTCCAGCAGGGCCTGGGCCCGCTCGTCGCTGCGCCGGCGCATCTCCAGCTCCGCGGTGCGGTACGCCTCCGCGGTCGCGGCGGCCTGCTGCTCGATCCCCGCCCACATGGCCCCGGCCGCGCGGGCCAGCACGGGCAGCGCCTCCGGCTCCTTCTCGGTGACGATGTCCAGCAGCGCGTCCCAGGTGAGCCGGCCCGCCCTGCGGTACGCGTAGAGCAGCAGGTCCAGCGGCAACCCCTGCTCGGCGCGTCGTCGGCCCAGTTCCTCCGCGTACGAGAGGTCATGGCGCGGGGCCGACCGGCGTGCGGCGAAGGCCTCGATCCCGTAGTGCATGGCCTTGCTGACCTGGCTCCAGTGTTCGTCCCGCGGAACGGCCAGGTCGAAGAGCGGCGAGTGCCTCGCCAGGTCCCCGATGAGCTGATCGGTGAGTCCGGGAATGTCGGTGATCAGTACGTCCGCTGCCGACAGCAGGACCGACCACTCCTGTTCCGTGCGTGTTCTGCGTCCACCCATGGCCGCCGAGGATGTCACCCGGCCCCCCGCCGCCGCCAGGGGCGTGCGCGGCCGGTCTGTGCCCGTGCACAACGCGCGAGTTCCAAGGCTGGTCATCGGCAGCGATTCCGCATCCGCCGGTGGACGCCCGCCCCGTCACGGTGCTGGTCTGTGCGCCAGCACAAGGCTGCCCAGAGGAAGGAAACACGTGGGTTCGCTACAGGTACGCGCGCTCTCCGTCGGCTACGGGCCGGTCCGGGCACTGCGCTCCGTATCGCTCGACGTGCCCGCCGGCGCAGTGGTCGTCGTACTCGGTGGGAACGGCGCCGGGAAGTCGACGCTGCTGCGCGCGGTGTCCCGGACGCTCGGCTTCCACCGGGGCACCGTGACGGACGGCACTGTCACTTTCGACGGCAAGCCGCTGGACGGGCTCAGCCCGGACCGGGTCGTCGCCGCAGGGGTGGTCCAAGTACCCGAGGGACGCAAGATCTTCACCCGCATGACCGTCGCCGACAACCTGCGGGCCGGCGCCCTGGGAGGCCGCGCCGGATCCCGCGCCGACCACGCCCGCTCCCTGGCCCGAGTGCACGAGCTGTTCCCCGTACTGGCCCAGCGGGCCCGGCAGCGGGCCGGACTGCTGTCCGGCGGCGAACAGCAGATGCTTGCCCTGGGCCGGGCGGTGATGGCCCGCCCGCGGCTGCTGCTGCTCGACGAACCTACGCTCGGGCTGGCGCCCAAGATGGCCGTCACCATCGCCGAGACCATCACCGAGATCAACGCCTCGGGCGCCTCGGTCCTCCTCGTCGAGCAGAACGCCGCCCTGGCGCTGCGGCTCTCCTCCCACGCCTACGTCCTGGAGGTCGGCGAGGTCACCCTCGACGGCCCGGCCGCCGAGCTGGCCGCCTCGGACGAGGTACGGCGCCGCTACCTCGGCATCACCGACGAAGGCGCACCGGCGCCGGCGAGCGCCGGGGCCCCGCGGGAATTGCGCAGGTGGTCCGCGTGAGCGAGTCCTCGTCCCCGCCGGCGCTGACCGTCACCGACGTCACCGTCCGCTTCTCCGGGCTGACCGCGCTCGACTCGGTCTCCTTCACGGTGGACCCCGGCAGCGTCCACGCCGTCATCGGACCCAACGGAGCGGGCAAGTCGACCTGCTTCAACGTACTGTCCGGGGTGTACCGGGCCACCGCCGGAAGCGTGCACTTCGGCGCCGCAGAGCTCACCGGCCTCGCCCCGCACGCCGTCGCCGACCTCGGCATCGCCCGCACCTTCCAGAACCTGGCGCTGCCCCCGCACACCACCGTCGCCGACAGCCTCCTGCTGGGCCGCCACCGGCTGATGCGGACCGGGTTCCTGGCCGCCGGACTCCGGCTGCCCGCCGCCGCCCGCGAAGACCGTCGGCACCGCGAACGAGTCCGGGAAATAGCCGAGTTCGTGGGCCTGGAGGACGACCTCGCGGCGCCCGCCGGCTCCCTCCCGTACGGAAAGCAGAAACTCGTCGAACTGGCCCGGGCCCTGTGCATGGAACCCAAGCTGCTACTCCTCGACGAACCCGTCGCCGGCATGACCGCCGACGAGAGGCAGCGCACCGCCGCCGTCATCGCGGGCGTGCGGGACGGCCTGGGCATCTCGATCGTCCTGGTCGAACACGACATGGGGGTCGTGATGCGGCTCGCGGACGCGGTGACCGTACTCGACTTCGGCAAACGCATCGGCGGCGGAACTCCCGCGCAGGTGCAGAACGATCCCGCGGTCATCCGCGCATACCTCGGAGAGGAGGAACCGGCCGCATGACCACTTTCCTCGAACTGCTCCTCGGCGGGCTCTCCATGGGCTCCGTCTACGCACTGATCGCGCTCGGCTTCGTGGTCATCTTCAAGGCCACCGAGGTGGTCAACTTCGCCCACGCCTCGCTGCTGCTAGCCGGCGGGTACGTCACCGCCACCCTGCACGAGGAGCTCGGATTCTGGGGCGCCCTCCTGGCCGGCACCCTCGCGGCCGCCGCGGTCGGGGCGGCCATCGAGTTCCTGGTGATGCGGCGCTACCGGGGCCAGGACCAGAGCGTGCTGGCCATCGTCACCATCGGCGTCGACATCCTCCTCATCACCGACCTCACCCGGCGCATCGGCACCGACGTGCTCTCGCTCGGCGATCCCTGGGGCGACCGCGTCGTCCACCTCGGACCGGTCGTCGTGCCCCAGACCCGGATCGCCGCGATCCTCGCCGCCGGGCTGCTGATCACCGTGTTCCTGCTCGTCTTCCGCCACACCTCCTGGGGCGTCGCCATGCGCGCCGCCGCCGAACAGCCCGAAACGGCCGCGCTGATGGGCGTACGGCTGGGCCGGGTCTCCCTCGCCGCATGGGCGGTGGCCGGGGCGCTGGCCGCCGTCGCCGCCCTCTTCCTGACCGTCTTCCCCACGCCCGGCCTGGAGCGGGCCACCTCCCTCGCCGCCCTCAAGGCCTTCCCGGCCGCGATCCTGGGCGGGCTCGACTCCACCAGCGGCGCACTGGCCGGCGGCCTGATCGTCGGAGTCACCGAGGCAATGGCCACCGGCTACCAGGGCCAACTGGCCTTCCTCGGGCGCGGCATCGGCGACCTGGCCCCGTACCTGGTGATGGTCGCGGTCCTGCTGATCCGTCCCGCCGGACTCTTCGGCACGAAGGAGCTCGCCCGTGTCTGACACCCGCAGCCCCGTGCTGCACCCCGAGGCCGTCGCCCCGGTGGCGGCCTCCCGGCCCCGGCTGCTCAGCACCCGGAACGCGGCGTCGGCAGCCGCCGTCCTGGTCCTCCTTGTACTGCCGTTCTACCTCGACCGGTTCTGGCTGCAAGCCGGGCTGTTCGCCATCGCCGCCGCCATCGGGGCCATCGGGCTCAACCTGCTCACCGGAGCCACCGGCCAGCTGTCGATGGGCCACGCCTTCTTCCTCGCCGTGGGCGCCTACGGGTACTGCGCGCTCGCCGGGGACGGCAGTACGGCGGGCAGCCACAAGCTGGTCGGACTCGGTCTGCCCAGCTGGCTCGCCGCCATCCTGGCCGTCGCCCTCGCCGGGGCGGCGGGAGGCCTCTTCAGCCCCATCGCCGGCCGGCTGCGCGGCGCGTACCTCGGCATCGCCACGCTCGCGCTGATCTTCATCGGCCAGCACGTGCTGTTCAACGCCACCAGCGTCACCGGCGGGTTCAACGGCCGGGAGGTGGAGCCGCTGTCCCTCTTCGGCTTCACCTTCGACGACACCGAGACCGTCATCGCCGCGGTCCCCTTCCAGTCCGCCGAGAAGCTCTGGTACGTCGCCCTCGCAGCCCTCCTCGCCGGGGCCCTGTTCGCCCGCGGGGTCCTGCGGGGCCGGCCCGGCCGGGCCATGAACGCCCTGCGCGACCACAGCATCGCCGCCGGGGTGATGGGTGTGCCGGTCGCACGGTACCGGGCCGCCGTCTTCGTCCTGTCGTCCATGTACGCGGGGCTCGCCGGTGTCCTGCTGGCCCTGGTCTTCCAGCGCACCGTGCCCGACTACTTCGGCATGGTGCTGTCCCTGGAGTACCTCGCCATGATCGTGATCGGGGGCCTGGGCACCGTCTCGGGAGCCGTCGTGGGCGCCGTCTTCGTCTCCCTCCTGCCCCAACTCCTCACCCGCTACAGCGACGCCCTGCCGCTGGTCTCCGCCCCCGGAACGGGCGGTGTCTCGCCGGGCGAGGCCTCGCGCTACCTGTACGGAGCGGCCGTCGTCGTGGCCGTCCTGTTCCTGCCCGGCGGTCTCACCGGCATCACCCGGATCGTCCGCACCCGCACCCGCACCACACCCTCGAAGGAGCGAACGTGAACAGAAGAAGGCACGCTGCCGCGATCCTGGCGGCCGCACTCGTCCTGACCGGCGCCGCCGGGTGCAGTGGCAAGGCCAAGACCGCCGATGGCGACAAGCCCGCCGCCGGCGGGGTCAAGACGGGCCTCGGGGTGAGCGACAAGGCCATCAAGCTCGGCGCGCTCACCGACATGACCGGCGTCTACGCCTCCCTCGGCAAGAGCGTCACCCAGGCCCAGCAGCTGTGGGCGAAGCAGACCAACGCGGCGGGCGGCATCTGCGGCCGCACCATCGAGCTGACGGTCCGCGACCACGGCTACGACCCGCAGAAGGCCCTCGCCGCCTACACGGAGCTGGAGCCCTCGGTGCTGGGCTTCGCCCAGTTCATCGGCTCCCCGTTCGTCTCCGCCGTCAAGCAGCGGATCGACGGTCAGGACAAGGGGCTGGTCATCCCGCAGGCCTGGTCCGCCTCCCTGCTCGGCAGCCCGTACATCCGTACGGTGGGCGCGACGTACGACATCGAGACCATCAACGCGGTCGGCTATCTCCTCGACCAGAAGCGGATCGCCTCGGGCGACAAGATCGGGCACGTCTACTTCGAGGGCGACTACGGCGAGAACGCGCTGACCGGGGCCAAGGCCATTGCCGCGGAGGCCGGCCTGACCATCGTCGAACAGAAGATCAAGCCGACCGACAACGACATGACGGCCCAGGTCGCCGCGCTCAAGCAGGCCGGGGTCAAGGCCGTGGTCATCAGCGCGGGCCCCCGCCAGGCGGCCTCGCTCGTCGGAGTCGCCGCAGCGGGCGGATGGGGCGTCCCGATCGTCGGCAACAACTCGGCCTTCTCCCCGCAGCTCCTGGCCACCCCGGCGGGCGCGGCCCTGCAGAAGGACTACTACGTCGCCTCCTCGGCCCTGCCGATCGGCTCGACCGAGGCGGGCCCGGCGGCCCTGGCCGCCGCGTACAAGGCGGAGTACCCGGACTCGGGCCTGGACAACGGCGTGGTGGCCGGCTTCACCGCCGGCACCCTGTTCGGGGAGGTGCTGAAGAAGGCCTGCGCCGACAAGGACCTGACCCGCGAGGGCATCCGCGCGGCGCTGCTGAGCCTGAAGTCCTACGACAACGGCTTCGGCATCACCCACGACTTCTCGGACCCGAAGGCCCCCTCCACCCGAGAGAGCGTGATCCTGAAGCCCGATGCGACGGTCCCGGGCGGCATGAAGGTGGTCAAGGAGGCCAGCGCGGCGCCCGCCGCGACGAAGTTCACGCCCGCTTCCTGAGCA
>NZ_JBHVYI010000060.1:37019-53055 GCF_042880975.1 Streptomyces sp. NPDC058289 | reverse complement strand
GCCCCGCCGGCGTTTGAGGGCCGGGTCCGGGCAGCGCCCGGGGCATCCTCCAGCCCCGCCGGCGTTTGAGGGCCGGGTCCGGGCAGCGCCCGGGGCATCCTCCAGCCCCGCCGGCGTTTGAGGGCCGGGTCCGGGCAGCGCCCGGGGAACGGTGGAAGGGTGGGTAGGGGACTCCGCCCCGCAGGGCCCACCCACCCACACCCGGGAACGGAACCGACCGGAGCCGGGGCCGGGGCCGGGGCCGGGGCCGGGGCCGGGGGGCCAGACCCGCATCGGGGGCCGCGGTCCGAGCCGGGGCCGGGGCTAGGGCCGGGTCAGCCCCCGACGCCCCGCAGGGCCATGGCCACCGCCGCGTCCGTGACCACGACGGGGTCTTCCCCCGCGCCCGCCTCGATCCGCCGGACGGCGGCGTCGACCACGCCCTGGAGCAGCATCGCGGCGAGCCTCGGCTCCGCTTGCCCCAGCGCACCCAGCGCCTCCACGATCATCGCGATCAGACTCCCGTGCGCCGCACGGATCTTCTCCCGCGCCCCGGCGTCCAGCTCGCTCGCCGAGATCGCCACGACCGCCCGGTGCCTCTTGTCCCCCACCAGCCCCAGCTGGCTGCGCACATACGCCTCGATCTTCGCCTCCGGCGCCTCCGCCTCGGACATCGCCGCCTCGATCTCGGCCGCCCACACGGGGAAGTCCACCGCGCACAGCTCTTCGACGACGGCCGCGCGGGACCGGAAGTACTCGTACACGGAGGACCGGGCGAGGCCGGTCCTCTCGGCGAGGGCGGGGAAGGTCAGCGCTTCCGTCCCCCCTTCGGACAGCAGGGAACGCGCGGCGTCCAACAGGGCGCCGCGCTGCATCGACCGGTGCTCGGCCACGGAGGCCGCTCGAATCCTGGGCACGCATCCACTCTACGGACGTACCGCAAGGCCGTCGCACGCTCTCGGCCCCGCTTTCGGCCCCGCCCTCGCGCCCCGGTACCCCGGTTCAGCGCCCGACGTCCGCCAGCTTCGCCCGCAGCTGCAGGACCGACTTGGTGTGGATCTGGCTGACGCGGCTCTCGGTGACCCCGAGGACGTTGCCGATCTCGGCGAGCGTGAGGCCCTCGTAGTAGTAGAGGGTCACCACCGTCTTCTCCCGCTCGGGCAGCGTGTTGATGGCCCGCGCCAACAGCCGCCGCAACTCCCGGTCCTCCGCGACCTCCACGGGGTTGTCCGCGGCGGTGTCCTCCAGGGTGTCCATCAGGGAGAGGCGGTCGCCCTCCCCGCCCACGTGCAGCAGCTCTTCGAGGGCGACCACGTTGGCCAGCGACAACTGGCTGAAAACGGCGTGGAGATCCTCCACCCCGATGCCCATCTCCCCGGCGACCTCGTGCTCGGTCGGGGTGCGCCGCAGCTGGGCCTCCAGCGTGGCGTAGGCCCGTTCCACGGCGCGCGCCTTCTGCCGCACCGAGCGCGGGATCCAGTCCAGCGCCCGCAACTCGTCGATCATTGCGCCGCGGATGCGGGTGATCGCGTACGTCTCGAACTTGATGGACCGTTCGATGTCGAACTTCTCGATGGCGTCGATCAGCCCGAAGACTCCGGAGGAGACGAAATCGGCCTGTTCCACATTGGGCGGCAGGCCGACGCTGACCCGGCCCGCCACGTACTTCACGAGGGGCGAGTAGTGCAGGATCAGCTGCTCCCGCAGCCGCTCGTCACCCGAGTCCTTGTACGAGCGCCACAGCACCTCCAGAGACGAGGGCGCGGTGGACCGCTCGCTGCCGCGCGCAGCGGGGGGCACCGCAGCGCGGTCGGACCCTGAGGTGTGCTGGGGCATGCTTCGCCTTTGCCGGAGCCGGATTCCTTGGGAGCGTAGCGTGACGGAAGTGTCGCGGTGCGCGAAGAGTACGGGATCGCGCGGGCCCACAAGGGCGCCCCGACTCGCGCGGGCGACCCGGGACCGGCGCCTGGCGCACGGTCCCGGCGGGTGCCACCGGGAGGACCGCGTCTCTCATCGGCTTCACTCTTTCACCGGAACGCCCCAGGTCAACGACCGCCTCGCCGGGCGACTCCGCCCTATGCGCCTCCTCTCGGCCGCTTCGAGGTCAACTGCCAGCCGTCGCCCTGCCGTTCGACGAACCCCAGAGAGTGAAGTTCGTACAGTCTGCCGATGACTTCATCGGTGCCGGTGCCCGCCGCGAGGGCCAGTTCCCCCAGGTCGGCCGGGCGCCCGGCCGGGAGGGCTTCGAGCACCCGGACCGCGTCGGGCCCCAGCAGGTCACGGGCGATCACGGGGCCCCGCCGCTCGGGGGCCAGCTCCCCCATCCCCCCGACCAGCTCGATGACCTCCGCCGCGTCCGTGACCAGCGCGGCCTCGCCGCGCAGCAGTTCGTGCACCCCGGCCGAGAGGCCGCTGGTGGCCGGGCCCGGGATGCCCATGGTGATCCTCCCCAGGCTCTGGGCCCGCCGGGCGGTGACCAGGGAGCCGCTGCGGTGGGCCGCCTCCACGACGACCGTGCCCCGGGTCAGGGCTGCGATGACGCGGTTGCGCAGGACGAAACGGCTCGGCGTGGGGTGACTGCCCGGCGGCAGTTCTCCGAGGAGCAGCCCCTGGGAGGCGATCCGGCCGAGCAGTCCGGCGTGCCCGCGCGGGTAGGGCACGTCCACCCCGCAGGCCAGCACGGCGACCGTGGCTCCGCCGGCGGCGAGGGCGCCGCGGTGGGCGGCGCCGTCGATCCCGTAGGCGGCACCCGAGACCACCACCCAGCCGCGCTCGGCGAGTTCACCGGCCAGGCTCTGGGCCATGTGTGCCCCGTACGGGGTGCACGCGCGGGCCCCGACCACCGCCACGGAGCGCAGGGCCCAGGTCCGCAGGCTCGGCCGGCCCCGCACCCACAGCCCGACGGGCCGGGCGTCGCCGAGGTCGTCCAGCTGACTCGGCCACTCCGCCGACCCGGGGCAGACGAACCGGCCCCCGGTATCGGCGGCGAGCGCCAGGTCCCGCCGGGGATCGGCCGCCGCGGCCCGGCGCCGGTATCCGGCGAGCCGCTCAGCGCCGACCCCGCTCAGCACCCCGGGCTCCGGCTCGGGCCCGGTCAGCAGCCGTATCAGCCCGACGGCCCCGTACGCCCGCAGCCAGCGGCCGCCGTGCTCCTCCCCGGGCTCCAGGACCCGGGTGAGCGCGGCCCGTGCGAGCACCTCGCCGTCGGGCTCCGCCTGCGGCTCCGGGCCGGCGGTCGGGGGCGCTTGTACGGGTCCCGGTCCGGGTTCCCGGCCCGGTCCCGGGGCCGACGCCGCGGCGGTCATGAGGCGGCGTCCAGGTGCGCAGTGGCTCCGCGGGCGATTCCGGTGCGCAGTTCGAGGGCGACCGCCACGTCCAGGGCGTCGGGGCGGTCCCGGCTCCTCAGGTCGGCCACCGTCCAGGCGACCCGGAGCACCCGGTCGAGCCCCCGCGCGGTCAGCAGTCCGCGCTCCAGGTCCCGCTCGGCCTGGGCCAATGCTCCGGGGGCGGCCGGCCAGCGGGTCCGCAGCTCGTGGCCCGGGACCTCGGCGTTGAGCCGCCAGGGCGTGCCGTCGAGCCGGGCGGCCGCCCGGTCGCGGGCCTCCCGGACCCGGTCGGCGACCACCGCCGTGGCTTCGCCGCGGCCGCCCCGCCCCAGCAGATCGGAGCGGGTGACCGGCTCGACCTCGACGCGCAGGTCCACCCGGTCCAGCAGCGGCCCCGACAGCCGGGCCTGGTAGCGGCGGACCACCGAGGCCGGACAGTCGCAGCCGGTCCCGTGCAGGGTGTGCCGCCCGCAGGGACAGGGGTTCGCGGCCAGCACCATCAGGAACCGGGCCGGCAGGCGTACCACCCCGGCCGCACGGGCGATGACCACGTGTCCCGCTTCGAGGGGCTGCCTCAGGGCGTCCAGGGCCTTGGTGCTGAACTCCGCGGCTTCGTCGAGGAACAGCACCCCCCTGTGGGCCAGGGACACCGCTCCGGGCCTGGCCACACCGGCTCCGCCTCCGACGAGGGACTGCATGGTCGCCGAGTGGTGCGGGGCGCAGTACGGGGGCCGGGCGACGAGGGGTTCGCCCGGGGGCAGGATTCCCGCGACCGAGTGGACGGCCGTGACCTCCAGGGAGTCCTGTCGGGTGAGCGGGGGCAGGATCCAGGGGATCCGCTCGGCCAGCATCGTCTTGCCCGCGCCCGGCGGTCCGCTCAGGAAGAGGTGGTGTCCCCCGGCAGCGGCCACCTCCAGGGCCCGGCGTGCCGCGTGCTGTCCGGCGACGTCGGCGAGCTCGGGGAAGTCCCGCCCGTCGCGGTCGCGGGCCACCCCCGTGCCGAGTCCGGCGCCCGGGACGACCAGCCCGGCGAGCATGGGGTCCGGGCGCCCGGACGGATCCGGCGGATCCTCCTCGGGCACCTCCCCCTCGGTGAGCACCGCGATCAATTGCCGCAGGCTGCGCACCCCGAGCACCGAGACGTCCGGGACGAGCATGGCCTCGGCCGCGCACTGCTGCGGGACCACGACCTGCCGGTATCCGGCCTCGGCGGCGGCGAGCACCGCCGGGAGGATCCCGCGGACGGGACGCACCCTGCCGTCCAGCCCCAGCTCCCCGATGAGGACGAGATCGGCGATCACCTTCGGGTCGACCACCTCGGCGGCGCCCAGGACGGCGGCCGCCACGGCCAGGTCGAAGCCCGCACCCGATTTCGGGACCGACGCCGGGCTGAGGCCGACGGTGAGCTTCTTCTGCGGCCAGGCGGCGCCCGAGTTCACCACGGCCGCCCTGACCCGGTCCCGGCTCTCGACCAGGGTCTTGTCGGGCAGCCCCACCAGGGCGAAGGTGGCGACTCCGGGCTCCAAGTCGGCCTGGACCTCCACCACCACGCCGTCGACGCCCACGAGGGCGACCGAGCAGGCCCGTGCGAACCCCATCAGGCCGCCCCCCTGACGTGCTCGACCACCGGCCCGCCGCGCCGCGGCAGCAGGACGCCGACGAGGTCGATGCGCACGCCGCCCGGGGGTGGTCCCCCGTGGTCGGCCAGCCAGCGCCCGGCGAGCCTGTGCAAGCGCTCGGCCTTGGCGGGCCGCAGCGCGGCCATGGGATGCTCGAACTCCCCCGCCCGCCGGGTCTTGACCTCGCACACGACGAGGGCGTCCCCGTCCCGGGCGACGATGTCGATCTCCCCGCCGCGACACCGCCAGTTCCGCGCGATCACGGTCATCCCGGCCTCGGTGAGCCGCCGCGTCGCGAGGTCCTCGCCGTACCGCCCCAATGCCTGCTGTGCCACGCCCTTCGCGTTCATCCGGCACCACCTCCGGCACCGACGATCCCGCGTCCCCGCCCACCTAGTGGATCTTGGTGGACAACCGGGGCCATGTGGACAACCCCGTCACCCCGGCGAGGAAGTCAAACGAGGTCAGGCACGGGGCAGGCGAGGGGCGGGCGAGGGGCCCAGGCGGGGAATCAGCTGCCCGGAAGTTCGAGATCGCTCTTGTTGAGCTCCTCGATGTTCACGTCCTTGAAGGTCAGCACCCGCACCTGCTTGACGAAGCGAGCCGGTCTGTACATGTCCCAGACCCACGCGTCGGCCATCGAGACCTCGAAGAAGACCTCCCCCTGTACCGAGTGCACCTGCATCTCGTAGTCGTTGGTGAGGTAGAAACGGCGTTCGGTCTCGATCACATACTTGAACAGCCCGACGACGTCGCGGTACTCGCGATAGAGCTTCAGCTCCATCTCGGTCTCGTACTTCTCGAGGTCCTCGGCACTCATGGCATGTTCCCCTTCAGCCGTGCGTCCCCCTATTGTGCGCCAGGCCCGTGCGCCCCTAAACGATTTCCGGGGTCAGGTTCACGGGCGCACCCGGGGGACCGTCGTCGAGCAGCCTGCGGAGCAGCTCTGCGAGTCTGGTCGGGTACACCGTCTCATGGGCCGCAAGCAGTTCCTCGGAGGTCCACCACCTGGTGCCCGAGACGCTGCGGCGCTCCAGCTCGGTGAGGCCGCCCAGCACCGTCGCCGTCTGGGTCGTGCGGGCCAGGAAGTACCACTCGTCCTGCTCCCAGCGGCGCCCGTCGAAGGGGAACGAGCAGTAGCGGTGCCACAGCACCGGCCCCAGTTCCACGTCGGTGATCCCGGTCTCCTCCGCGAGCTCGCGGAGCGCGGCCTGTTCCCGGGTCTCGGACCCTTCCAGACCGCCGCCCGGGGTGAACCACCAGTCGTCCGCCGGGTCTCCCGGCTCGAAGCCGTGCAGCAGCAGGATCCTGTCCTGCGGGTCCAGCAGGATCACCCGGGCCACCTTGCGCGGCCCGCCCGGCCCGGAAGCCGCCCCCGGCCCCGCCGTCGCGTCAGCGGACATCGGCCCGCTCCCTCCTCCGCCCGCGCCCGAGAACCCGTACGACCGGCCCGTAAGCGGCTCCGAGCACCACCAGGGCGGCTCCGGCCACCACCGCGGCCACCTGGAGCAGCAGCGGCCCCGCCGTCGAGGTCCCGCCGGGCAGGGCGGCGTAGGTCTCGGGCCGCTCCAGCATCGACATGGCGGGCCATGCGAGGGCGTCGACGCGGGCCTTCACCGCCGAGCGGGCCACCGTCCCCTGCCCGGCCTCCTCCAGGTGCGCCCGCGAGTCCAGCGAGGCTCCGCGCCGGTCGCCGAGCAGGAAGAGATTGCCCTCCGGCACCGTCACCTCGAACGGCGTCCGGGAGGCGGAGCCGCCCGGAGCGCCCGCCAGGTCGAGCTTCTCCGCCTCGATGTACGGCTCGTCCAGCTCCTTGCCGTTCACGATGAGCCGGCCGCCCGCACCGCAGCACTTGACCGTGTCCCCGCCGACGCCGACGACCCGCTTGACCATCGGCGAATCGCTCCACTGCTCGTCCTTGAAGATCACGACGTCCCCGCGGCGCACCTCGCCCCCGCCGATGCGCTGTGCCAGCACCCGGTCGCCGGGCTTCACCGTCGGCACCATCGAGTCGGTAGGCACCGTGTACGGCTGGTACACGACGGCTCCCCACACGAACCCGCCCAGGAAGAGCACAAAGCCGATGGCCACGGCGATTCCCGACAGCGTGCTGCCGAGAGCACCGCGGCCATCGCCGTCACCTGCTCGTATTGCTCGTGTTCCGCCCATTGCAAGCGCCCCCACACTCGGAGATCGTCGACCTGGGCGGCACCCTACCTGTCGGTACGCCCCGCGGTCAGCCTCCGCCTGCGCCACAGCACGACCGGCACCGCGCCGGCGAACCCGAGCGCGGCCGGGCCGAGCCCCACCGGCGCCAGCCCGGCGGCGTCCATGCCGAGCGCGGTGGCCTTGGTCTGCGTGCCGATGCCCGGCTGGTCGTAGGTGTCCGGAACCGGCAGGGTGGACCAGCGGGTGATCGGCCAGGCCACCACCACGGCGCGTCCGACGACATCGCTGACGGGCACGAAGCCCTGGGTGGAGTCCTGCTGGTGGTAGCGGGAGTCCTGCGAGTTCTGCCGGTGGTCGCCCATCACCCAGATCTTGTCCTTGGGCACGGTGAGCGGACCGAAGGGGAAGTCGTCGCACGGGGTGTTGCCCGGGAAGATGTACGGCTCGTCGAGCTCCTTGCCGTTGACGATGACCGGTCCCCCCTTCTTGCACTCGACCGTGTCACCGCCGATGGCGATCGTCCGCTTGATCAGGTCCTTCTCCTCGGCGGACGGCATGAGGCCGATCCAGCTGAGGGCCTTCTGCGCGATGTTGGGCTCAGGGGTGGCCTCACCGCTCAGCCAGTTCGACGGGTCGTGGAAGACCACGACCTCGCCTCGCTCGGGCTCCGATCCGAACCACGGCGTCAGCTTGTCCACGAGCACCCGGTCTCCGCGCTGCAGGGTGTTCTGCATCGAGTCGGACGGGATCGAGAACGCCTGCACCAGGAAGGTCTTGATCAGCAGAGCGAGCAGCAGGGCGATACCGACCAGGAGCGGCAGCTCCTTCCAGAACGACCGGTGCGGGCGTGCCGCGGCACCGTCCTGCGCGTCGCCGTCGTTCTCGCCGGCATCGGGCCGGGAGGAGTCGTTCGGCTCCTCGCCACCCTCGTCGCGTCCGGACCGTGCACCAACCGCCACGTCCCCCACATCCACTCCTCGTTCGGAAATCGACGCCCGGACCTGATGAGGCACGGGCCCTCCCCTCCCCTAACGAGCGGGAGTTCCCGAAGGCGCGGGAGACCAAGGACACACTATGCGAACGCGGAGCCGCCCCGGCGCCTACGGGGCGCGCGGCGACCGCCGCGCGCCTGGTCGGGAACCATGCGGAAGGTGGCGGGCTGTTCCAGCCGGTGCCAGTGCCCGAAGGGCCAGGCGATCACCACGGCCTGGCCGACCACGTCCTTCTCGTCGATCGTGCCGTGAAAGGCCTCGTCGAGGTGGTAGCGGGAGTCGGCGGAATTCGCCCGGTGGTCGCCCATGACGAAGATCCGCCCGGCGGGCACCTGCACCTCGAAGCGGATCTCCGAGGGCGCGTTGCCCGGGTTCACGTACGGCTCGTCGAGCGGCGAGCCGTTGACGCTGACCCTGCCCCGGGCGTCGCAGCACTTCACGCTGTCCCCGCCGACGCCGATGACCCGCTTGATCAGGTCCTGTTCGTTCGCCGAGGGCAGCAGGCCGATGAAGGTGAGGGTCTGCTTGATCTGCTTGATGCCCACCGGATCCTCGGCGGGCTGGAGGCTGTCGGCGCCCAGCCAGCCTCCCGGGTCCTTGAACACGACCACGTCTCCGCGCTCGACCTCGGAGCCGAACCACGGGGTGAGCTTGTCCACCAGGACCCGGTCGCCGATCCGGATCGTCTGCTCCATGGAGCCCGACGGGATGAAGAAGGCCTGGACGAGGAAGGTCTTGAGGATCAGGGCGATGCACAGCGCGACCACCACGAGCAGGGGCAGCTCCCCCACCCGTCGGGTACGCCGTCTGCGCCGGACCCGGCGGGCGAGGCGGCGCCGTTCGGCCCGGCCGCCGGGCTCCGCGGGCTCTGCCCCCGGCTCCCGATGCGGCTCCGGCTCCGCGTCGGCGTCGTCGTTCGCGGACTCGTCCCGGTCGCCCCTGGGGCGCCCGCGGCTACCCACGGATCCCGCGTCACCCCAGCGCGAAACCGGCCAGCCGATCCAGTCGGCCCGCCCGATCACCTTCTCCACCGGCACCATCCCCCCGCCCGGCTCCCCCAGGTGGTCCCGGGAGTCCCGGGACTGGGAACGATGATCACCCATCACCCACAGGCTCCCAAGGGGCACGACGATGCGGAACGGCACTTTCGATCCCGAGTCACCGGGAAAGAGGTACGGCTCGTCCAGCAGCACCCCGTTGACCTTGATCCGGCCCTTGTCGTCGCACACCACGTCGTCGCCGCCGACGCCCACGACCCGCTTCACGAAATCGGTGTCCGAGGGCTCGGCCAGCCCGAGCGCCGAGGCCGCCCCGTGCAGGGCTTCGCCGAGGGGATTCCCGTCCGGGTCCTCCCGTACGAAGGAGCCCTTGCCGTCGAAGACCACGACGTCCCCGCGCTCCGGCCGGCCGCCGAAACGGTACGCCAGCTTGTTGACCAGCACCCGGTCCCCGACGGCGAGCGTGGGCTCCATCGAGCGGCTCGGGATCAGGAAGGGCTGGAGCACGAAGTTGCTGAACAGCAGCAGGAAGACGGTGCAGGCCACGCCGAGCAGCCCGGCGCGCCGCCAGGTCAGCCAGCCGGCCTTGCCGGGATCCGGGTCCAGGTCCGAGTCCGCGTCCCTGCCTGCTTCCGGGGCGGGGCCCGCTCCGGAAACCGCTCCGGAAACCACGAAACGCGACCGCCCCTCCCCCTCGTCGGGGGAAGAGTGGCCGCGCTGCGTGTGAGGTGCTTCGGTGTCCATCGGGGGCGAGCCTATCCGGCCGACCCCTCAACCCCGAGAGCAGATCAGCGGTCGCGCTTCTCCTTGATCTTCGCGGCCTTGCCGCGGAGCTCACGGAGGAAGTACAGCTTGGCGCGACGCACGTCACCGCGGGTGACGAGCTCGATCTTCTCGAAGATCGGGGAGTGGACCGGGAAGGTACGCTCCACGCCGACGCTGAAGGAGACCTTGCGGACCGTGAAGGTCTCGGAGACGCCGGCGCCCTGGCGGCGGATGACGACACCCTTGAACTGCTGGATACGGGAGCGGTTGCCCTCGATCACGCGGACGTGCACGTTGACGGTGTCACCCGGACGGAAGGCCGGGAGGTCCGAGCGCAGGGTGGCGGCGTTGACGCCATCGAGCAGGTGAGACATGAGATTCGTCTGCTTTCTTCGCATGACGCCACAGGTCGCCGATGCGGGGTTTCCGGAGAGAATTCGGGAGCTGCGGGACTCGGCGGACGACGGTCCCCCTGTGGCAGGGGCGTACGCGAGCACACAGCAGCCGCCTATTCTTCCACGGTCTGGGGCCTGCGCCAAAATCGGCCGTCGGGGGACGGCTTCCAGCCGAGGATGCTCAGCAGCTCGCGGTCCTTCTTGTCGAAGGCGGAGGCCTCGCAGCGCTCGATCAGATCCGGGCGGTTGGCCGCCGTACGTCGGAAGGCCTCGTCGCGGCGCCACCGGGCGATCTTGCCGTGGTGGCCGCTGACCAGCACGTCCGGGATCCCGTGGCCGCGCCACTCCGGGGGCTTGGTGTAGACGGGCCCCTCCAGCAGGTTGGCCATGTCCCCGGGCGCGAAGGAGTCGTCGCGGTGCGATTCGGCGTTGCCGAGCACCCCGGGCAGCAGCCGGGCCACGGCCTCGGTGACGACCAGGACGGCCGCCTCGCCGCCGGCCAGGACGTAGTCGCCGATGGACACCTCGTAGACCGGGAGGCGCGTGGCGTACTCGTCCATGACCCGGCGGTCGATGCCCTCGTACCGGGCCGGGGTGAAGATCAGCCAGGGGCGTTCGGAGAGTTCGACGGCCAGTTCCTGGGTGAACGGCCGGCCGCTCGGGGTGGGGACGACGATGACGGGCCCGTGCGCGCCCGCCTCGTAGCCGTCGGCCAGGGCCGCGTCCAGGGCCTCGCCCCACGGCTCGGTCTTCATGACCATGCCGGGACCGCCGCCGTAGGGGGTGTCGTCCACCGTGTTGTGCCGGTCGTACGTCCAGTCCCGCAGGTCGTGGACGTGTACGTCGAGCTGGCCGCGCGCCCGCGCCTTGCCGACCAGGGAGACGTTGAGCGGTTCCAGGTACTCGGGGAAGATCGTGACGACGTCGAGACGCATCAGGCGTCTTCCCCGTCCCGGACCTCGGCCTCGACCTCGTCGGCGTCCTCGCCGGTCTCGGAGCCCTCGGCAGCCTCGTCGGCCTCGTCCTCGTCCCGGGTGGAGACGACGATCGCCTCGCGCTCGTCGATGAGACCGGGCGGCGGGGTGATGACGCAGCGCTGCTCTTCGAGGTCGATCTCGGCGACGATCTCCTCCACGAAGGGGATCATCACCTCGGTGCCGTCCGGCCGCTCGACGATGAACAGGTCCTGCGAGGGCAGGTGGGAGATCTCGGTGATCCGGCCGATCACGGTGCCGTCCTCGAGGACCACGTCGAGATCCATCAGCTGGTGGTCGTAGTACTCGTCGTCCTCGGCCGGCAGCTCCGCCGGATCCACGTCGGCGATGAGCAGGATGTTGCGCAGCGCCTCGGCGCCGGTGCGGTCCTTGACCCCGGCGAAGCGCAGCATCAGCCTGCCGCTGTGCACCCGGCCCGTCTCGACCGTCAGCGGCCCCGCCGAGGCCGGGTCGGTCCGGAGCACGGCGCCGGGCCCGAGCCGCAGCTCCGGCTCGTCGGTCCGCACCTCGACGGTGACCTCACCCTTGATCCCGTGGGCGCGGCCGATCCGCGCGACTACCAGCTCCACTGTGTCTCTTCCCTTTTGCGGCTAAACCGCCGCCGCTCTCGCGGAGGTGGTACCTCTCCGTCGTGGTTGCTCAATTGATGGTTGCTCTCACGCGTGGGTAAAAACGGCTCGGGCCGGGGGGGCAACCAGCGCCCTCCCCGGCCCGAGCCGGCAATTCAACTTCTCAGCGGACCTGGTCCACGTCGACGAGGTCGACGCGGATCCCCCGGCCGCCGATGGCGCCCACGACGGTACGCAAAGCACGTGCGGTGCGGCCGTTGCGACCGATCACCTTGCCGAGGTCGTCGGGGTGGACCCGAACCTCCAGCACCTGCCCGCGGCGCAGGTTGCGCGAGGCGACCTGCACTTCGTCGGGGTTGTCCACGATGCCCTTCACGAGGTGCTCAAGAGCCTCCTCGAGCATGCTCAGGCCTCGGTCGACTCGGCGGTCTCGGCCTCAGCCTCGTCCGCCTTCTTGTCGGCCTTCTTCGCCTTCTGGGTAATGGCTTCGCCCTTGCCCTCGCCGATGCCCTCGAGGGCCTTGGCGAACTCGTCGAAGGAGCGACGCTTGTTCTCCTTCGTCGCCGGCTGCAGCAGCGGCGCGGGGGCCGGGAGGCCCTTGTGCGCCTGCCAGTCACCGGTGAGCTTCAGGATGGCGAGCACAGCCTCGGTGGGCTGGGCGCCGACAGACAGCCAGTACTGCGCACGCTCGGCGTTGACCTCGATGCGCGACGGGTTGTACGTCGGGTGGTAGATACCGATCTCTTCGATCGCGCGACCGTCCCGACGGGTACGGGCGTCGGCGACGACGATGCGGTAGTGCGGCTGGCGAATCTTGCCGAGGCGCTTGAGCTTGATCTTGACTGCCACTGGAGTGGTGTCTCCTGAACTTGACGTGGTTGGGCACATGAGATGCCACGTGGGGTTGCGGTACTCGGGTGCCCGATGGACGCGTCAGCCGGAGGAGAGAGGGGTCCTATGCGACTGTCGAGTACAGCTGTCCATTGTGCCACACGCCCGCGGCGCGCTCGGCCGGGATGTCGCGGAGCGAGCCCGCCGGATCAGGAGGCCACCGCGATGGCCACTTCCGGGATGCGGAAGGGCTTCATGCAGCCTCCGCACACGATCGGGGCCTGGGCCAGTACGGACGGGACCACGCGCACATTGCGCCCGCAGTCGCAGACCGCCTTGACGCGGACTCCGCCGCCGGACGACCCGTGCCGGGCGGCCGGACCGCGGAAGCTGCGCTTGGTGTCGGCGGCCGTGGCGACCGTGTGCGCCTTCAGCGCGCGCTGAAGGCGCTCCATGGTGGGGCGGTAGCGCTTCTTCGCCTCGGGATTGAGCGAGACCAGGGAGAAGCCGCTGCTCGCGTGCGGCTCTTCGGTGTGGTCCAGCCCCATCTCCTCGGCGATCGCGAGGAACCTGCGGTTGTGGTAGCGGCCGGCGCGCGAAGTGTCACGCACTCCGCGGGCTGCGGCGATGCCGTGGACTGCCTCGTGCAGCAGTCGCTCGAAGGAGAGCTCGGCGCCGCAGGCGGACGAGGACTCTCCGATCAGGGACTCGGGCGCGGCAAGGTCAGGCAGCTCGGAGTGGTACCGCTGAATATCGGCCCACGCCTGCGCCAGCTCTGCGGCGAGAACAGGTGGTGTCGTGCTCACGTCGTGACAACGAGCCGGGGTGCCCAGGTGTTCCGATTCCGGGCCATTCCAAATTTTTTGCACGTACCAGTCAGTTCAGTCTCATGCGTCCCGACGAGGACGGGTGCGCATATCTCCGGAGGAGTCGGTACGTAACGAAGCCCAGCGACCGCCGGCGACGGACACAGCCCCGGCGTGCGGCAGGTGCCGCGCGCCGGGGCGTGAGAGCCGTCGGTCGGACCGCCTAGTACGAGCGCGCGACGATCGCGAGGTTGCCGGGGGCGTCGTCCGCCTGCGGCACCGATCCGTCCTCGGCGATCAGGCAGCGTACGGAGACGGCCTGCTCGGCGAGCTTCGCCTCGCCCTCGGGGCCGAGGTCGGCCCACGGGATCCGCGCCCAGCCACCGGCGATGGCGGCCTCGGCGGCCTCCTCGATGGTCGAGACGTCGGAGGTACGGGCGATGCGGCGCTCGCGGGACTCGCGCAGCAGCTGCTCCTGGTCCTCTTCCAGCACCTTGGGCAGCAGGGCGGCGAGGTCGGAGATCTGCACGGCCTCCTTGCCGCCCGGGATCCGGCGGGCCAGCATCGCGGTGCCGGCCTCCAGGTCGCGGGGACCGATCTCGACGCGGACCGGTACGCCCTTGAGCTCCCAGTCCACGGCACGGCGGCCGAAGGGGGTGTCGACGCGGTCGTCGACGAACACCCGCAGGCCCGCGGCCTTGAGCTGGGCGCCCAGCTCGCGGACCTTCGTCACGGCCTCGTCGCCCTTGATCGCCATGACGACGACCTGGACGTGCGCGAGGCGCGGCGGGACCCGCAGGCCGTTGTCGTCGCCGTGCGACATGATCAGGCCGCCGACCATGCGGGTGGAGACGCCCCACGAGGTCTGCCAGACGAGCTCCTGCTTGCCTTCCTTCGACAGGTACTGCGTGTTGAAGGCCTTGGCGAAGTTGGTGCCGAGCTCGTGGCTGGTGCCGAGCTGCAGGGCCTTGCCGTCGCCCATCATGCCCTCGAGGGTGAGGGTGTTGATGGCGCCGGCGAAGCGCTCCTTGGCGGTCTTGCGGCCGAGCACGACGTCGATGCCGAGCACGTTGGTCATGAAGTCGCCGTACACGTCCGTGTGGATGCGGGCGGCGTAGTCGCGGGCGTCCTCGTACGTGGTGTGGGCCGTGTGGCCCTCCTGCCAGAGGAACTCGCTCGTACGGAGGAAGATGCGCGGGCGCATCTCCCAGCGGACCACGTTCGCCCACTGGTTGATCAGCAGGGGCAGGTCGCGGTAGCTCTGGACCCACTTGGAGAAGTAGTCGTTGATGATCGTCTCGGAGGTGGGACGGACGACGATCGGCTCGTCCAGCTCCTTGCCGCCGCCGTGCGTGACGACCGCGAGCTCGGGGGCGAAGCCCTCGACGTGCTCCGCTTCCTTCGTCAGGTACGACTGCGGGATGAACAGCGGGAAGTACGCGTTCTGGGCGCCCGCGTCCTTGATGCGCGCGTCCATCTCCTGCTGCATCCGCTCCCACAGGCCGTAGCCGTACGGCCGGATGACCATCGTGCCGCGGACCGGACCGTTGTCGGCCAGCTCGGCCTTGTTGATCAGATCCTGGTACCAGCGGGGAAAATCCTCCGCCTGGGGGGTGAGAACGGGTGCCTTTGCCATGGCGCGAATGGTACGGCGCCCGGAGTGCCGAACGTGAATCGGGTGCGAATCGGGTGGCGCGCTCCTCTGGACGCGGGGGCGAATCGGGAGTTCTCTGGCAACGGGGGCATGGGGGCGACACGGAATCAGGAGCGCTCTTTCGATGACACCGACGCCGACGGCGACGCTTGTCGCGCGGGACTGGGCGGAGATCCAGGAACGGATGCTGGTACCGCTGTACGAGGCGGTCTACGACCGACTGGAGGTCGGGCCGGGAGACCGGCTGCTGGGCCTCGACTGCGGGGCCGGGCTGGCCCTTCTGCTGGCCTCGGGCCGGGGAGCCCTGGCCACGGGTGTGGAGACGGATCCGGCACGCCGCACGCTGGCCCGGGAGCGCCTCCTGGAGGTCCTCGCGGCCCCTCCGGTGCCCGCGGTGCCCTACGACGTCCTGCTGGCCTTCTCGCCCTCCCCGGGCGCCCTCGCCGCGGCCCTGCCGGCGCTGCGCAGGCCCGGCGCCGCGGTGGTGTTGGCCGACTGGGGCCCGGCGGAGCGGTGCACGGTGCCCTCCGTCCTGGGCGGCGGGCCGGCCGCGCGGGACCTGGACGCGATGGCGGCCGCGGCCGGGCTGGTGCCGGACGGATCGGGGCGGGTGTTCTGCCCCTTCGGGTACGCCGACGTGGACAGCGCGGTGCGCGGGCTGCTGTCGACCGGGCTGTACGAGTGCTCCGACCCGGTGCAGGTGGAGAAGGAACTGGCGGAGGCGCTTCACCCGTACGAACGGGGTGACGGGGCCGTCTGGCTGCCGAACATCTTCCGCTACGTCATCGCCCGTACGGCGTAACCGCCTCCATCCGGGCAACCCTCCCCGTGGGGGGGGGCGGGCCCGCCCCCCCCGCCCCGCCAGGTGGGGTCCCGGGGGGTGCCCCCAGGGCCGGGGGCCCCGCGGGCGGGCGGGGTTGGGTTGGGCACAATGGGTT
>NZ_JBHVYI010000060.1:25676-37009 GCF_042880975.1 Streptomyces sp. NPDC058289 | reverse complement strand
CTACCCCGGGTGCGCCCGCCCCCTTTTGCTCCACAAACACCCCCCCACCGTCCCCGCCCCCCGTCCTACCCCCCCCCCTCCCGCCACCCCCCCCCGGGGGGGGGCCGCGCCCCCCCCCCCCACGGCGCTCACTTGTGGAGCCGGGGGATGCCCGCAGCGGCGTAGGCCGCCGCTTCGTCCAGGGTTTCGTTGGCCATCAGGGCTTCCGCGAGGGCGTCCAGCTTGTGGCGGTTCTCGCGCAGTAGGCGGCAGGCCTTCTCGTAGCACTCGTCGACGATCCGGCGCATCTCGTGGTCCACCGCGTCGAGGGTGGCGGGGGCCGCGGAGAGGCCGTAGGGGCTCTGTCCGTCCGAGGGAATGGCGGTGAGGCGGCCGATGCGTTCGCTCATCCCCCAGCGGCCGACCATGCCCCGGACGATGTTGGTGACCTGTTCGAGGTCGTTCTCCGCGCCCGTGGTGATGACGTCGTAGACGGTGTGCTCGGCCGCCATGCCGCCGAGCGCTCCGATGATGCGGCCGCGCAGGTACTCCTCCGTATAGGCGTACCGGTCCGCCTCCGGCGTGGAGAGGGTGACGCCGAGCGCACGGCCGCGCGGGACGATGGTGATCTTGCGGACCGGGTCGGCGCCCGGCTGGAGCATGCCCAGCAAGGCGTGACCGCTCTCGTGGTACGCGGTGCGGCGGCGGTCCTCCTCCGACATGACCAGCGGCCGTTCCGCGCCCAGCTGGACCTTTTCCAGCGCGTCGGAGAGGTCCGACTGGGTGACTTCCTTCTGCTGGCGCTTCACGGCGAGCAGGGCCGCCTCGTTGGCGAGGTTGGCCAGCTCCGCTCCGGTCATGCCCGGCGTCGTACGGGCCACCTGCGCGAGGTCGATGCCCTCGGCGAGCGGGATGTCCCTGGTGTGGATCCGGAGGATGGCTTCCCGGCCGCTCTTGTCGGGCGGGGAGACGACGACGGTGCGGTCGAAGCGGCCCGGCCGGGTGAGCGCCGGGTCCAGGACGTCCGCCCGGTTGGTCGCGGCGAGGACGACCACGCCTTCGGAACCGGAGAAGCCGTCCATCTCGGTGAGGATCTGGTTCAGGGTCTGCTCGCGTTCGTCGTGGCCGCCCATGCCCGCGCCGCCGCCGCGCACCCGCCCGATGGTGTCGATCTCGTCGATGAAGACGATGGCGGGGGCCACTTTGCGGGCCTCGGAGAAGAGTTCGCGCACCCGGGACGCGCCGACGCCGACGATCATCTCGATGAACTCGGAGGCGGAGGCGGAGAAGAACGGCACCCCGGCCTCACCCGCGAGGGCGCGGGCGAGCAGGGTCTTGCCGGTGCCGGGCGGGCCGGCGAGCAGGACGCCGCCGGGCATGCGGGCGCCCATCTTGCGGTACTCGTCCGGGTTCTTGAGGAAGTCCACGACGTCGTTGAGCTCGCCCTCGACCTCGTCGATGCCGGCCACGTCCTCGAAGGTCGTGCGCTTGGCGCCCTCCAGCTCGACCGGCTTGGGCGGCGTCTTGCGCCCGAGCCCGCCCATGCCGCCGCCCATGGCCGATCCCATCCGGCGGGCGATGACCACCCACAGGAGGACCAGCAGCAGCATCGGGGCCAGGGAGATCAGCAGGTTGGCGAGGAAGCTGCGCTGTTCGACGACCGGGGAGGCCGTGACGACGACGTTCTGCTTGGTGAGGTCGGCCCACAGGTCGTCGTCGGCGAAGGCGGGCCGCTGGGAGACGAACTTCTTGTAGGTGCCCTTCTCCCCGTCCGGCTTGGGCTGTTCGGCCTTCAGCTCGCCCTGGATGGCGTCGCCCTTGGAGTAGATCTTCGAGACGTTGCCGTTCGCTACCTGCTTGCTGAACTCGGTGTACGAGATGGTCGGCTCGTCGCCCTCGTTGAAGAAGGAGAGCACCAGGTTGGTGATCAGGTAGACGATCAGGGCGGTGAGGATCAGGCCGCGCCAGCCGCCGGGCATCCGCTTCTTCGGCGGCGGGGCGGGGGGTGCGCCTTCGGAGCGCCAGGGCGTATCGGCCCGGTCGCGGGGCGGTACGGGGGTGGGGCTGGGCACGTAGGCCTCCTTCTGCCGTCCTCCCGGCCGACCATAAGCGACAAACCGGACCGTCGCCCCTGGCGGCGGGCCACACGGCGAAGCCCCGGCCGGAGTGCTCCGGCCGGGGCTCCTGTGGCTCCGTACTGCTACTTCACTGCTGCGTCGCTGCTACTTCATGAACTTCTTGAACTCGTCCGGAAGGTCGAAGTCCTGTCCGGGCTGGGCGCCACCGGTGGGAAGCCCGAACGGGTTGCCGCCGGCTGCGGGCTCGATCGCCTCCGGACCGGCCTCGCGGCGCGCTGCCGCCGCGGCCTCTTCTTCCTTGCGCTTCATCGGGTTGCCGCTCTTGCGCTTGCCCTTGGCCTGCTTGATCTGCTTCTTCTGCCGGCCGGGGCCGCCGCCCATCCCGGGCATGCCGGGCATGCCCGGCATGCCGCCGCCCTGGGCCATGCGGGACATCATCTTGCGGGCCTCGAAGAACCGCTCGACGAGCGACTTGACGGCGCTGACCTCGGTGCCGGAGCCCTTGGCGATACGGGCGCGGCGCGAGCCGTTGATGAGGTGCGGGTCCTGGCGCTCGGCCGGGGTCATCGACTTGATGATCGCGGCGGTGCGGTCCACGTCGCGCTCGTCGATGTTGTTGATCTGGTCCTTGATCTGCCCCATGCCCGGGAGCATGCCGAGCAGCTTGGAGATGGAGCCCATCTTGCGGACCTGCTCCATCTGGGACAGGAAGTCGTCGAGCGTGAACTCCTTGGGGCCCTTCTGCAGCTTGGCCGCCATCTTCTCGGCTTCGGCCTGGCTGAAGGTCTTCTCGGCCTGCTCGATCAGGGTGAGCATGTCACCCATGTCGAGGATCCGGCCCGCCATGCGGTCCGGGTGGAAGGCGTCGAACTCGTCGAGCTTCTCGCCGTTCGAGGCGAAGATGATCTGCTTGCCGGTGACGTGCGCGATGGAGAGCGCGGCACCACCGCGGGCGTCGCCGTCGAGCTTGGAGAGCACGACGCCGTCGAAGCCGACGCCGTCGCGGAAGGCCTCGGCGGTGTTGACCGCGTCCTGGCCGATCATGGCGTCGACGACGAAGAGGATCTCGTCCGGGCTGACGGCGTCGCGGATGTCCGCGGCCTGCTGCATCAGCTCCTGGTCGATGCCGAGGCGGCCGGCGGTGTCGACGATCACGACGTCGTACTGCTTGGTCCGCGCGTACTCGATGGAGTCCTTGGCGACCTGGACCGGGTCTCCGACGCCGTTGCCCGGCGCGGGTGCGTAGACGGCCACGCCGGCCCGCTCGGCCACGACCGAGAGCTGGTTGACGGCGTTGGGGCGCTGGAGGTCACAGGCGACGAGGAGCGGGGTGTGGCCCTGCCCCTTCAGCCACAGGCCGAGCTTTCCGGCGAGGGTGGTCTTACCGGCACCCTGGAGGCCGGCGAGCATGATCACGGTGGGCGCGGTCTTGGCGAAGCGCAGCCGCCGGGTCTCGCCACCGAGGATGGAGACCAGCTCGTCGTTGACGATCTTGAGGACCTGCTGGCCCGGGTTCAGGGCCTTGGAGACCTCTTCGCCGCGGGCGCGCTCCTTGACGTTCGCGATGAAGGAGCGGACGACCGGGAGGGCGACGTCAGCCTCGAGGAGGGCGATACGGATTTCCCGCGCCGCAGCGTCGATGTCCTGCTCGGAGAGGCGGCCTTTGCCCCGGAGGGACTTGAAGGTCGCGCTGAGGCGGTCGGAAAGCGTATCGAACACGGTGGTCGCGATTCCTCGGGTCGGGGGCGTGTGGTCGTCCCCCAGGGTATCGGTCCCCGCCGCGGGCCCGGCCCTGCGGGCGGCAATCCCCCACCCGCCCTTTCGCCGTTTCCTCGGGCTCCGCCCCGGACCCGGCGCCTCAGACGCCGGCGGGGCTGGAAATTCCCCGGCGGGGCTGGACGGCGCGGAGCGCCATTTCAGCCCGTCCGGCGTGTGAGGACCGGGTCCGGGCGGAGCCCGGGGAACGGTGGAAGGGCGGGTAGGGAACGGCCCCGCGCAGCGGCTGCCCGTGCTACGCCAAGGCAGCCTGGACAGCCAAAGCCAGGGCGGCCGCGGCCGGAGGCCCGAGGGGTTTGCCGTCCGCGTCGACCACGTACACCGTGTCCACGGCGTTCGCGCCAAGGGTGGACACGTGCGCGCTGCGCACCCGCACCCCGGAGGACTCCAGCGCGCGCCCGATCCGGTGCAGCAGCCCGACCGCGTCGGGCGCCCGCACCTCCAGGACCGTGGCCAGGGAGGAGACCTCGGGCACCACCGTGACCCGGGGCGGCGGCGGGACCACACCGCGCCGGCGCGGGTACGCCGCCTCGCGGTCCGCCAGCTTCGCCGGGACGTCCAGCGAGCCGTCCAGGGCCCGCACCAGATCCGTGCGCAGCCGTGCGGCCTGCGGCAGGGACCCGTACTCCGCCGCCACCCGCCAGCGCAGGACCAGTACCTCGCCCAGCTGGTCCGGGAGCTCCATCGAGCGCAGGTCGGCCGCCCGCACGGTGAGCCGGTGCAGGGCCAGTACGCCGGCCACTGCGGGCAGTACTCCCGATTGGTCGGGGACGGCCACCACCAGTTCCACGCCGACCGCGTCCTCCTCCTGGCGGGCGTGCAGGGCCAGTACCGGCTCCCCGGTGCGCAGCGCCTCCACCGCCAGGCGCTCCTGCTCCGTGGTCGGGATCTCCAGCTCCGTCACCGCCGGGGCCGCCCCGCTCAGCACGGCGGCGACGCGTGCGACCAGGTCGGCCACGAGCGAGCCGCGCCACGCGCTCCACGCCGCCGGGCCGGTGGCCAGCGCGTCGGCCTCGGTCAGTGCGTGCAGGATCTCCAGCGTGCCGGGCGACCCGACCGCCTCCGCGACGGCCTTGACGGTCGCCGGGTCGTCCAGGTCGCGCCGCGTGGCGGTGTCGATCAGCAGCAGGTGGTGGCGTACGAGCACGCCCAGCACGGCGACGTCCTCCGCGTCGAAGCCCACCCGCAGCGCCATGTCGCGCGCGATCGTCTCGCCGGCCACCGAGTGGTCCCCGGGCCAGCCCTTGCCGATGTCGTGCAGCAGCGCCGCCATCAGGAGGAGGTCGGGGCGGCCCACCCGGCGGGTCAGCTCCGAGGCCCGGACCGCCGTCTCGACGAGGTGCCGGTCCACGGTCCAGGTGTGCACCGGGTTGCGCTGCGGCCGGCACCGCACCCGCTCCCAGTCGGGCAGCAGCTTCGTGATGATCCCCTCGGCCTCCAGCGCCTCCCACACGGCCACCGTCGGCTCCCCCGCGCCCAGCAGGGTCAGCAGCTGCTCCCGGGCCTCGGCCGGCCACGGCACTGGCAGGGGCTTCGCCTGCGCCGCGAGCCGGCGTACGGCGTGCAGCGAGACGGGCAGTCCGGCCTGGGCGGCGGCCGCGCCGAAGCGCAGGGGCAGCACCGGGTCCCGGTCGGGCCGCGCGGCCAGGGCCAGTACGGCCTCACCGTCGGACTCGACGACGCCTTCGGCGAGCGGCGCCCGCTCGGGTACGGAGCCGCGGGTGCCGAGCAGCCCGCGGAGCCGGGGGCGGGCGGACCGCGCCCGGAGCACGCGCCCGACCTCGCGCCAGGTCACGTCACCGGCGTACGAGACCACCCGCGCGGCCTCGTACACCTCTCTGAGCAGGGCGTCGGCGTCGAGCAGACCGAGCTGCGCCGCGACCGGCGTCTGTTCCTGGAGGGAGAGCCGTTCGGTGGCCCGGCCGGTCACCAGGTGCAGCGCGTCCCGGGCGTCGAGCAGCCGGCGCCGGGCTTCGGCGAGGCCCTCGCGCGGGGCGTCGGCCAGCCAGGACGCGGCGACGGCCCGCAGCGCGGTGACGTCGCGCAGCCCACCGCGGGCTTCCTTGAGGTCGGGTTCCAGCAGGAAGCGGAGCTCCCCGGCACGCTCGGCCCGCTCGCGGCACAGGGAGTGCAGCTCGGGCAGCCGCTTGGCCGCCTGGTTCCGCCAGTCCGCGAGGACGGAGGTGCGCAGTCCCGCGAGGAGCCCGGCGTCGCCCGCGACGGGCCGGGCGTCGAGCAGTCCGAGGTGCACCTTGAGGTCTTCGGCGGCGGTCTTGCGGGCTTCGCCGGGGGTGCGCACCGAGTGGTCGAGGGCGAGGCCGAGGTCCCAGACGGGGTACCAGAGCCGGTCGGCCAGGGCGGCCAGGGCGCGCGCTTCGGCCTTTCCGTCGTGGAGCAGGACCAGGTCGAGGTCGCTGCGGGGGGAGAGTTCGGCGCGGCCGTAGCCGCCGACGGCGACGAGGGCGGCGCCCCGCACGCCCGTCTCCTTCACCGCCGTGGCGAACAGCGCCTTCAGCCAGTCGTCGGTCAGGGCCGCCAGGGCGGAACGCCGGGAAGGCCCGGACCGCGACTCCTCCTGGAGGAGTCGCAGCCGGGCCGCGGCGTACCCGCTGGGTCCCGAGTCGGCCGTGCTGCCGTCAGTGGTCTCTTCGACACTCGTCACCCAGGGGTTCCAATCACTTAGGACCTGACCAACCGGACGGACCTAAAGCGCGTCAGCGCCGCGTTCGCCGGTGCGGACCCGGATGACCGAGTCCACGGGGATGCTCCACACCTTGCCGTCGCCGATCTTGCCCGTCTGGGCGGCGTCGACGACGATCCGCATCACGTCTTCCGCGTCGCCGTCCTCGACGAGCACCTCTATGCGGATCTTCGGTACGAGGTCCACGGTGTACTCGGCGCCCCGGTAGACCTCGGTGTGTCCGCGCTGGCGGCCGTAGCCGCTGGCCTCGGAGACGGTGAGTCCCTGAACTCCGAAGCGGTGCAGGGCTTCCTTGATCTCGTCGAGCCGGTGCGGCTTCACGATCGCGGTGATGAGCTTCATGCGTCAACCTTCTTGCTCGCGGCGGCAACGGGGGCGGGGACGGCGGTGCTCCGGGAGGAGGAGCCGCCGCCGGCTCCGCTGAAGTCGTAGGCGGTCTCGGCGTGTTCGACCTGGTCGATGCCGGAGACCTCGTCGTCCTCGGTGACCCGCATCCCGATCGTCTTGTCGAGGAGGAAGGCGAGTACCGCGGATGCCACGAGAGAGTAGGCGAGGACGGCGAAGACTCCGATCGCCTGCTTGCCGAGCTGCTCCAAGCCGCCGCCGTAGAAGAGGCCCGCCACGTCGGACTGGACCCCGCCGGTGGCGAAGAGGCCGACGAGGAGGGAGCCGAGGACACCGCCGACGAGGTGGACTCCGATGACGTCGAGGGAGTCGTCGTAGCCGAACTTGTACTTCAGGCCGACGGCCATGGCGCAGAGGACACCGGCGATGACGCCGATGGCGATCGCGCCGAGCGGGGAGACGGCGCCGCCGGAGGGGGTGATGGCGACGAGGCCCGCGACCGCGCCGGAGGCGGCGCCGAGGGTGGTGAAGGAGCCGTGGCGCAGCTTCTCGTAGCCGAGCCAGGCGAGCATGGCGGCGGCGGTGGCGACCTGGGTGTTGACGAACATGACCGCGCCGACGCCGTCGTCGTTGCCGAGCCAGGAGCCCGCGTTGAAGCCGAACCAGCCGAACCACAGCAGGCCGGCGCCGAGCATCACGAGCGGGAGGCTGTGCGGGCGCATCGGGTCCTTCTTGAAGCCCACGCGCTTGCCGATGACCAGGATCACGCCGAGGGCCGCGGCGCCCGCGTTGATGTGGACGGCGGTGCCGCCGGCGAAGTCGATGACCCCGAGCTCGAAGAGCCAGCCGCCGGCGCCCCACACCCAGTGGGCGACGGGGAAGTAGACGATCGTGACCCAGAGGGTGATGAAGAGGGCCCACGCGCTGAACTTGACGCGGTCGGCCAGGGCGCCGCTTATCAGCGCCGGGGTGATGATCGCGAACATCAGCTGGAAGACGGCGAAGACGTAGACGGGGATGGTGTAGCCGTCCCACAGCTCGGTGATGCCGATGCCGCTGAGTCCGACGTAGTCGGAGGTCCAGCCGATCAGCGAGCCGGAGTCGGCGCCGAAGGCGAGGCTGAATCCGTAGAGGACCCAGAGGATCGTGACGATCCCGAGGCTGATGAAGCTCATCATCAGCATGTTGAGGCTGCTCTTGACGCGGACCATGCCTCCGTAGAAGAAGGCGAGTCCCGGGGTCATCAGCATGACCAGGGCGGAGCAGATGAGCATGAACCCGGTGTTCGCGGAAGACAGCGTGGGGGCGTCTGCCGCGAGGGTCGTGATGGCTGATGCCATCGGCGTCTCCTCGTCGTCGGTACGTTCGCGTGCGGGCGATCGTGAAAACCTGAGCGGCGCTGGTTCGTGAATCAGGCCTGAGGGTGTTCCGGCCCGGGGGCTGGCCGGTTATTGGCCCTGAGATTCGCGCAGGCCGGTTTCCGGCGGCGCCGCTGGGTGTTTCGCGTCGATGACGAAGAGGTCCGGCGTGTTACGCCTCCATGAACGAGTGGTTCATGGAGCTGCCGGTGGAAGACCCGGCCGCGGCGATGACCCGGGGAACCTGGCTGGGGGAGCCTGATCGGGCTTCACGGGGTGACTGCCGCGGCCGGGGGCCTGGGGGCGGCCGGGTGGCCGTCAGACGGCCTCCGCGGCCTCGGGGAGGCGGGAGGCGAGGTGGTCGGTCAGCCGCACCACGTCCGCGACGTCGCCGTACTCACGCGCGGCGGTGTCGACGGTCTTGCGCAGCCGGGTGTTGACCCGCTCGGACCGCACCTTTCCCGCCACGTCGAGGGCGCGGCCGACGAGGACGGTGGCCTGCTCGGGCTCGCGCTGGAGCAGGTGCACGGTGGCCATGCCGATGAGGTTGAGGGCGTAGGAGCGCTGGTGCTCCTCGTCCTTCTCGAAGAGCGAGACGGCGCGCTCCATGACCGGTTCGGCGAGGGAGGCGTACATGGGGCTGCGGCCCGCCACGTAGGCCAGGTCCCGGTAGGAGTGGGAGTTCTCGCCGTTGAGCTCGGCCTCGGAGAAGAAGCGGATCCAGTCGGGCTCGGGCTCGGCGTCGAAGCCGACGTCGGAGAAGGTGTCCTCGGCCATCCGCACGGCCCGCTTGCAGCGGCTGGGTTGGCCCATGTTGGCGTAGGCGCGGGCCTCCATCGCATACAGCATCGCCTGGGTACGGGGCCCTGCGCAGTCGCGGCTGCCGTACTGGGCCAGGTGGATCAGCTCCAGGGCGTCCTCCGGGCGGCCCAGGTGGATCATCTGGCGGCTCATGCTGGAGAGGATGTACGAGCCCAGGGGCTTGTCCCCGCCCTCCTTGGCGGCGTGCAGCGCGAGGACGAAGTACTTCTGCGCGGTGGGGTGCAGGCCGATGTCGTAGCTCATCCAGCCGGCGAGTTCGGCGAGTTCGGCGGCGACCTTGAAGAGCCGCTTCATGACCGGGGCCGGGTGGCTCTCCTGGAGCAGGTCGGTGACCTCGTGGAGCTGGCCCACGACGGCCTTGCGGCGCAGTCCGCCGCCGCACTGGGCGTCCCACTGGCGGAACATCACGGTGGTGGCTTCGAGGAGGTCCACCTCGGGCTCGGAGAGCCGGGGCGGCCGGTGGCCGCTCAGGGCGCCCGCCGACCCCGCCTCCCGGGGTCCCGGGTCGGCGGCCGGGACCGGTACGAGCCAGCGCTGCATGGGCTCGATGAGGGCGGGGCCGGCGGACAGGGCGAGCGAGGTCCCGAGGAAGCCGCGGCGGGCCAGCATCAGGTCGCTGCGGGAGAACTCGCCGAGCAGCTCGATGGTCTGCGGGCCGGCCCACGGCAGGTCGACGCCGGAGACGGAGGGGGTCTGGTGGGCGGTGCGCAGGCCGAGGTGCTCGATGGCGACGACGGAGCCGAAGCGTTCGGAGAAGAGCTCGGACAGGATGCGCGGGACGGGTTCGCGGGGCTGTTCGCCGTCGAGCCAGCGGCGGACCCGCGAGGTGTCGGTGCTGATGTGGTGGGCGCCCATCTGGCGGGCGCGGCGGTTGACCTGGCGGGCGAGCTCGCCCTTGGACCAGCCGCTGCGGACGAACCAGGACGTCAGCTGTTCGTTGCGGACGGTGGCGTCCTGCACGGAACCCTGCACGGAGTCCTGTGCGGAATCCCGCACGGAGTCCCGGTCCGGCATCCCGGCGGACCACACGTCGGACTCCGCACTCGTTCCGCTTGCGCCGTTGCCGCTCACTGGAACGCCCCCATCCGTCAGCCTCTTCCACACGAAACCCTGTCGGGAAACGGTCTTCACAGGTCCTTCACGCATGCCTCCGGCATACCCGCGAACCCGTCTCCTCTTCGCGCTTCGTGCACCGAAAGTAATCCTACGATCACCCCTTGGGCGAGGTCGATCCCGGAAACGCCACCATTCGCCACCCCTTCGAATGAACTCGCCACCCGCCAGGCGCGATTCACTTGACACGAAGGCAAGACCGATCGGTTGGACAGGAGCGCGCCGGGGCGTGCGCGGCGAGGAGTGCGCCGGTCATCCGGGCAGCCAACGCAACCAGCCGAGGTCGTAACCACCGGCACGTCCGACCCGTTGGAGGGGGCATGGGCATGGGCTTCACGATCGGCGGCAGCCGCGGCACCAAGGAGTTCCGTTCCGGCGCTCGGCGCCGCGGCCGGACGTCGGAGTGCACGACGGTGGCGGAGTACACCGGACTGTGGGGCTGGGACGTGGTCCCCGGCGCCCGGGCCGCGGGGCCCGCCCGCGACTGCTCCTGCGGTCATACGAATTGTGGTGCGCCGGGGGCGCATCCGCTGGCCCTCGCTCCGACGGTCCCGGCCGGCGCCACCCTCGACGAGGTCACCGAGACCTGGAGCGGGTACCCGGGAGCCGCGGTGCTGCTCCCCGCCGGGCGCTCCTTCGACGTCATCGAGGTCTCCGAGGAGGCCGGGCGGCGGGCGCTGGTCCGGCTGGAGCGGATGGGTCTGCCGCTCGGCCCGGTGACCGCGACCCCGGACGGCCGGGCCCAGTTCTTCGTCGCCCCCGGGGCGGCGGCCGGGCTGCCGCAGCTGCTGTACCGGATGGGCTGGGACGACGCCGGTCTCGACCTGCGCGCGCTGGGCCAGGGCTCCTACGTCACCGCCCCGCCCTCGGACTTCGCGGGCCTCGGCCCGGTGAGCTGGCTGCGCCCGCCGGCACTGGACTCGGCCGGGGATCCCCCGCAGGCCCGCCTCCTGCTCGGCACCCTCGCCTACCTCTGCCACCGGCTGCGCCGCCCGTAGCCCGGCCGGCCGCGACCGAGACGCCCGTGGCCGCGCTCATGGCAGTGGGCCCCGGGGGGGGGGGCCGGGGGGGGCCGGGGCGGCGGGGGGGCGGCGGGGGGGGTGTGTAGGCGGTCAGCGCGGGGTCCCAGGCCACCCGCCCCACGGGGGGCCGGGCCGGCGC
>NZ_JBHVYI010000060.1:0-25666 GCF_042880975.1 Streptomyces sp. NPDC058289 | reverse complement strand
GCCTGAGGACCTCGGGGGCACTGGCCGGCGTAGGAGCGGCGGGTGCGTTCAGTCGCCGATCAGGGCGTCGACGAAGGCCTCCGGCTCGAAGGGCGCCAGGTCGTCCGCGCCCTCACCGAGGCCGATGAGCTTGACCGGCACGCCGAGCTCGCGCTGGACGGCGATGACGATGCCGCCCTTGGCGGTGCCGTCGAGCTTGGTCAGCACGATCCCGGTGATGTCCACGACCTCGGCGAAGACGCGGGCCTGGGTCAGGCCGTTCTGCCCGGTGGTCGCGTCCAGGACCAGCAGGATCTCGTCGAGCGGGCCGTGCTTCTCCACGACGCGCTTGACCTTGCCGAGCTCGTCCATCAGGCCGGTCTTGGTGTGCAGCCGGCCCGCCGTGTCGATGAGCACCACGTCGGCGCCCTCGGCGATGCCCTCCTTGACCGCGTCGTAGGCGATCGAGGCCGGGTCGCCGCCCTCGGGGCCGCGCACGGTGCGCGCCCCGACCCGGTCGCCCCAGGTCTGGAGCTGGTCGGCGGCGGCGGCGCGGAAGGTGTCCGCCGCGCCGAGCACGACGCTGCGTCCGTCGGCGACGAGCACACGGGCGAGCTTGCCGGTGGTGGTGGTCTTGCCGGTGCCGTTCACGCCGACGACCATGATCACGGCGGGGGTGTCCACGCCGCTCTCGGTCTTCACCGCGCGGTCGAAGTCGGTGCCGAGGAGCGCGACCAGCTCCTCCTTCAGCAGCGCGCGCAGATCGGCGGGGGTGCGGGTGCCGAGCACCTTGACCCGCTCGCGGAGCCGGTCCACCAGCTCCTGGGTCGGCGCGACACCGACGTCGGCGATGAGGAGGGTCTCCTCGATCTCCTCCCAGGTGTCCTCGTCGAGGTGCTCGCGGGAGAGCAGCGTGAGCAGCCCCTTGCCGAGCGTGTTCTGCGACCGGGCGAGGCGGGCGCGCAGCCGGACCAGGCGGCCGGCGGTGGGCTCGGGCACCTCGATCTCGGGGGCGGGCGGAGCCTCGACGACCGGGTCCTCGACCGCGACCGGCGATTCGAGGGCGGCCTCCGCGTCGGGGAGGGCGACCTCCTCGATCGTGCGGCGCGGTTCTTCCGCCGTCGGTGCGGCGTCCTCCCCCACCTGCGGCTCGGCGGGCGGGGCAGTGATGGTCGGCGTGCTGGGCGGGGCCGTGGGGGGCAGCTGCTTCTTCTTGCGGCTGCTGACCACGAGCCCGCTGATCGCACCGACCGCGACCAGGGCGATGACTACGGCAAGGATGAGGATTTCCATAACGCTCCCCAGTATCGGCCACGCGCGCCCCGAGCCGGGGACCCTGGAGGTTCACACCAGGACGTAAGCCTCTATTTGTAGTTTTTGCGACCAATCTACGATGATGAGCAATCCCCCCACACCCCGCCTCCCCCACGGAGTACACCTATGTCTGCCGAGACCGCCGTCGAGTCGCGCGGCCTGGAGCCCGTCCCGGACGCCGAGCGCCGCGGCCGGGTCCGCGAGCTCGTCCCGACCTGGGTGGCCGCCAACATCAGCGTGCTGCTGCTCACCATGGGCGCCGGTCTCGTCATTTTCAACAAGCTGAACATCTGGCAGGTGCTCGTCGTCGCGATCGCCGCCCCCGTCGTCTCCTACGGCATCGTCGGACTCATATCCATCGCGGGCAAGCGCGGCGGCGCCCCCGGCATGGCGCTCTCCCGGGCCGTGTTCGGCCAGCGCGGCAACCTGTTCCCCGGCGCCCTGATCTGGGTCGCCCGCTGGGGCTGGGAGACCATCAACGCGGTCAGCGGCGCCTACGCCGTCCTGACCGTCCTCGACCTGGTCTTCGGCATCAAGAAGAACACCGCGCTGATCGTCGTCACCCTGCTCTTCTTCGTCGGCTGCACCTTCCTCGTCTCCGGCCTGGGAATCAACGCGCTGCGCGTCTGCTCCAAGTGGTCCACGTACCTCTTCGGCACCTTCAGCGTGCTCGTGCTGGGCTACCTGATCGCCGAGACCGACTGGTCCGCCGTCTTCGCCAAGCCCGCCGGCTCCACCGCGATGATGATCGCGGGCATCGGCACCATCGCGGCCGGCGGCATCAGCTGGGTCCCGTCCGGCCCGGACTTCACCCGCTACCTGCCCCGCACCTCCTCCGCCAAGGGCATGGTCGGCGCGACCATCGGCGGCGCGGCCGTCGTCGTGATCCCGATGGTGCTCATGGGCGCGGTGATGGCGGTCGCCACACCCGACCTGGCCACCGCGCAGGACCCGGTGTCCTTCATCGGCGAATTGCTGCCGACCTGGATCGCGGTCCCGTACCTGCTGATCGCCCTCGTCGGCATGCTGCTCATCAACTCGATGTCCATGTACTCGGCGGGCTTCACCGCCCAGACCCTCGGCATCAAGGTCCCGCGCGCGGCGGCGGTCAGCGTCAATGCCGTCATCAGCCTGGTCTTCGGCTTCCTGCTGATGGTGGTCGCGACCAGCTTCTTCGGTTCGTTCATCTCCTTCCTGACGCTGCTGGCCGTGGCCTTCTCCGCGTGGATCGGCGTCTTCGGCGTGGACATGCTGCGCCGCACCTCCTACGACGGAGCCGCGCTGCTGGACACCACGCGGAGCAGCGCCTACTGGTACCGGGGCGGATTCGCCTGGCAGGCCATGACCGCATGGGGCCTGGCCCTGATGGTGGGCCTGCTGTTCACGAAGGTCGACTGGTTCGCAGGCCCGCTGGCCACCACCTGGATCGGACAGAACGGCCTGGGCTGGGCGGCGGGCATCGTCACCTCGGCCGTCCTGTACGCGGTCCTGCCGCGCACCCCGGCCGCTCCGAAGGCTCCGGCTCCGACGACCCCGGAGGTCCCTGCGGACGAGCCGGTCCCCGCCGGATCCCTGTCCAACTGACGCCACGTCAGCTAACGTCCCCCTTCGCCCGCCCACCCACCTCCGGCGAAGGGGGACTTCTCCATGCCCATCACCGTGGCCCGGTTCAACCTCATCGACCCGAACGGCACCCCGGAAACCCTCTCCGCCCGCTACAAGGCCGCGCTGGAGATGGCGAAGTACGCGGACGACCGCGGGATCGACACCATCCAGACCGAGGAGCACCACGGCACCGAGAACAACTGGCTGCCCTCCCCCTTCGCCTTCGCGGGCGCGGTCTTCGGCGCCACCCGCCGGATCGCCGTCACCGTCTCGGCGATCATCGGCCCGCTGTACGACCCGCTGAAGGTGGCCGAGGACATCGCGGTGCTGGACCTGCTCAGCGGCGGCCGCCTCGTCACGGTGGCGGGCATCGGCTACCGGCCCGAGGAGTACGAGCAGCACGGCGTGGAGTGGGGCCGGCGCGGCAAGCTCCAAGACGAGCTGCTGGAGACCCTGCTGAAGGCGTGGACCGGCGAGCCGTTCGAGTTCCGCGGCCGTACCGTACGGGTCACCCCGCGGCCCTTCACCCAGCCGCACCCGCTGCTCCTGGTCGGCGGCAGCTCGGAGGCGGCGGCCCGCCGGGCGGCCCGCCTGGGGCTGCCGTTCTTCCCGAGCGCGCACCTGCCCGAGCTGGAGGCGTACTACAACGCGAAGCTCGCGGAGTACGGCACGGAGGGCTTCTGCATGATGCCGGCGGCCGAGACCCCGCTGCTGCACATCGCCGAGGACCCCGACCGGGCGTGGGACCAGTACGGCGAGCGGTTCCTGCACGAGGCCGGGATGTACGCCTCCTGGCAGTCCAAGGACATCCGCAGCGCCGTACGGTCGGGCGCGCACACGGTGGCGGAGCTGCGCGCCGAGGGCGTGTACCGCATCCTCACCCCGGACGAGGCGGTCGCGTACGCCCGCGGCGCCGGCGAGGCGGGGAACCTGGTGCTGCACCCGCTGTGCGGCGGGATGCCCGTGGACGAGGGATGGCGGAGCCTGCAGCTCCTGTGCGAGCAGGTACTGCCCCGCCTCAAGGACTGAGACGGGGCAGTACCTGCTGCGGGAGGAGAAGGGCTGTTGGCGGGGTTGGTCAGCCCATCTCCTCCAACGCCTTGCCCTTGGTCTCCGGCACCCACTTGAGGATGAACGGGATCGAGAGCACGGCGAAGACCGTGTAGATGACGTAGGCGCCGGACAGGTTCCAGTCCGACAGGGTCGGGAACGACACCGTGATGACCCAGTTGGCGATCCACTGGGCGGCGGCGGCCACACCGAGCGCGGCGGCGCGGATCCGGCCGGGGAACATCTCCCCGAGCAGCACCCAGACGACCACGCCCCAGGACAGCGCGAAGAAGAGGACGAAGCAGTTGGCCGCGACCAGGGCCACGATGCCCTGGGCGTGCGGCAGCGCGATGTCGTCGCCGGCGCCGGACTTGTACGAGAAGGCCCAGGCCGCCAGGCCCAGCGAGATCGCCATGCCGACGGAGCCGATGAGGGCGAGCGGCTTGCGGCCGATCCGGTCGACGAAGATCATCGCGATCACCGTGCCGATGATGTTCACGACCGAGGTCTCGAAGGAGTACAGGAACGAGGCGCTCGGGTCGATGCCGACCGACTGCCACAGCGAGGAGCTGTAGTAGAAGATCACGTTGATGCCGACGAGCTGCTGGAAGACGGACAGGCCGATGCCGATCCAGACGATGGGCAGGAAGCCGCCCTTCCCGCCGAGCAGGTCCTTGAAGGTGGACTTGTGCTCGGAGCGCATGGCGTGCTCGATGTCGGCGACGCGCCCGTCGAGGTCGATGTGCTCGCCCTCGACCTCGGCGAGCACCTTCCGGGCCTCGGCGTTGCGGCCGACGGAGATCAGGAAGCGCGGGGATTCCGGGATCACGAAGGACATCAGCCCGTAGAGCACGGCCGGGACCACCATCACGCCGAGCATCCACTGCCAGGCTTCCAGGCCGCCGATCTCGCCGCGCTGGTCGCCCTCGGCGAGGTTGAGGATCCCCCAGTTGACGAGCTGGGAAATGGCGATGCCGATGACGATCGCCGCCTGCTGGAAGGAGGCGAGCCGGCCGCGGTACGCGGGCGGGGAGACCTCGGCGATGTAGGCCGGGCCGATGACCGAGGCCATGCCGATGCCGAAGCCGCCGATGACCCGCCACACCGCCAGGTCCCAGAGCGCGAAGGGCAGGGCCGAGCCGATGGCGCTGGCCGTGAAGAGGACGGCCGCGATCTGCATGCAGCGGATGCGGCCGATCCGGTCGGCGATACGGCCGGCCGTGGCGGCGCCGAGGGCGCAGCCGATCAGCGCGGCGGCGATCACCTGGGCGAGGGTGGCGGGCCCGACGTCGAAGCGGTCCCGGATCGCGACGACCGCACCGTTGATGACGGAGCTGTCGTAGCCGAAGAGGAACCCGCCCATGGCGGCGGCCGCGGTGATGAAGATGACGTGCCCGAGGTGGTCGGGCTGCGATGCCGGGCCGCCGCCTGAGGCCGAGCCCCGCGTTGCGCTGCTGCTGGTCAAGGTCTGCTCCTGCGTGCCCGGCTGCGGGACGGGCGGGTGGGGGTAATTCCTTCCAGTGGCGCACAGGTCAAGATCGGGCACCACCCGGAGGAGTACAGCGGGAGCGAGCCTATGTGTTCATTTCTTGAAGTCAAGAGGGGGGCTGGGTCTACTTCTTGCCACCATTGGCGTGAACTGAGGAGGATTTGAGGTTCACTTCTTGAAGAGACTGTGGCTGACGCGTGTCACCCGGAGACGTCACCGGAGACGCTGGCTGATGACCTTCGATACCCCGTCGCCCTGCATTGAGACCCCGTAGAGCGCGTCGGCGACCTCCATGGTCCGCTTCTGGTGCGTGATCACGATCAGCTGGGAGCTCTCCTGCAGCTCCTCCATGATCCGGATCAATCGCTGCAGGTTGGTGTCGTCGAGCGCGGCCTCGACCTCGTCCATCACGTAGAACGGGCTGGGCCGCGCCTTGAAGATGGAGACCAGCAGGGCCACGGCGGTCAGCGAGCGCTCGCCGCCCGAGAGCAGCGACAGCCGCTTGACCTTCTTGCCCGGCGGCCGGGCCTCGACGTCGACGCCCGTGGTGAGCATGTTGTCCGGATCCGTCAGGATCAGCCGGCCCTCGCCGCCGGGGAACAGCCGCGAGAACACCCCCTCGAACTGGCGGGCCGTATCCCGGTAGGCCTCCGTGAAGACCTGCTCGACCCGCTCGTCGACCTCCTTCACGACCTGAAGGAGGTCGGCTCTGGTCTTACGCAGGTCCTCCAGCTGCTCGCTCAGGAACTTGTGCCGCTCCTCCAGCGCCGCGAACTCCTCCAGCGCCAGCGGATTGACCTTGCCGAGCTGCTGGTAGGCGCGCTCGGCCGCCTTCAGCCGCTTCTCCTGCCGGGCGCGCACGAAGGGCTCCGGCCCGGCATCCGGATCCGGGGCCTCCCCGTCCGCGGACGGGGACGGCGGCACCGGCTGGTCGGGTCCGTACTCGGCGACGAGCCCCTGCGCCGCCATGCCGAACTCCTCCAGCGCACGGCTCTCCACCTGCTCGATCCGCATGCGCTTCTCGGCGCCGAGCACCTCGCCGCGGTGCACGGAGTCCGTGAGCTTGTCGAGCTCGCCCTTGAGGCCGCGGCCCAGACCCCTGGCCTCGTCGAGCTCCCGTTCCCGCACGCCCTTCGCGTACTCGGCGGACGTCCGCTCCCCCACGGCGCGGGTCAGCGACACCTCGATGTGCGCCAGCAGCTGGCGGGCTCCGCCGGCGACCGCCGCGGCCACCTGCGCCTCGTACCGCAGCCGTTCCCGGCGGCGCTCGGCCCTGGCACGGGCCTCCCGCTCGGCCCTGGCCCCGCGGTCGAGGGAATCGGCTCGGCCGGCGAGCCCCTTCACCCGTTCCTCATGGGTCCTGAGCTGCAGCCGGGCCTCCATCTCGGTCTGCCGAGCGTTCGCCCCGTCGGCCGCGAGCCGGTCCCTCCGGGAGGTGTCCGGCTCCTCCTCAGCAGGCATCTCCTCAGCTACGGCGAGGCGTTCCGCGCACTCCTCTACGTCGGCCAGCGCCTGCTCCAGCGCATCCTGCGCCGTGGCTGCGGCAGCGGCGGCGCGCTCGGCTTCGCCCAGCGCCCCCTTCGCCTGCCCGGCGAGCCGCCCGAGCTGCTGCGCGACCCCGGCCCGGGCCCGCTCGGCGGCCCGCCGGAGCTCCCCGAGTTCCTCGACCCGGGCCCCGGCCGCCACCCTGCGGGCATCCGCGGCTTCCTTCTCACCCGCCAGCACCAGACACCGGCCGTCCAGCCGGGCCAGCTCCGCCGCGGCCTCGTCGACGGCGGCCTGCACTTCGATCAGGCTGGGCACTCCGGCGGACCCGCCGTGCGCGAGGTGCGCACCGAGCACGTCCCCCTCGGCGGTCACGGCCACCAGCTCGGGCCGCGCGGCGACGAGCGCCTCGGCCTCGTCGAGCCCCCCGACCACCACGAAGTCCCGCAGCACCCACGCCACGGCCCGCACCACCTCGACGTCCCCCTGCACGAGCCCCCCGGCGGCGACGACGTGCACCTGGGACGACAAAGCGGGCCCCGCCGACGCCTGAACCGCGGGACCCGCCACACCCGGCCCCGCCGCGGAAGCCACCGGCCCCGGCACACGCGACTCCCCCGGCGTCTGAGCCGCGGGGCCCGGCACACCCAGCCCCGCCGGCGTTTGAGGCGCGGGGTCCGGGGCGAAGCCCCGGTTTCGGGAAGGGGCGGGGTGGGGGAAAACCACCCTCGCCGCGACCCCGTCGGCAGCCCCGACCCCGGAAACCTGCTCTGGGCCCACGGGGCCAACACCGGTCCTCGGACCCGAGTCCTGTGCCGAGGCCGGGGCCGGGACCTGGGCCGGGGCCGAATCCAGGACCGAGTCCTGTGCCGGGGCCGGGACCTGGGCCGAATCCGGGACGGCGTCCTGAGCCGCAGCCCGAGCCGAGGCCGGAGCCGAATCCGAAGCCGCCGCCGGGCCCGAATCCGGACCCTGGCCCTGGCCCGGGACTCCGGTCCCCACCGCCGGACCGCCGGAGGCCACCGCCCCCGGGGCGATCAGGAACGCGGCCCTCCCCGCATCCCCCTCCCGCAGGTACCGGATCGCCCCGGCGGCCGCCGCCGTCGACGTGACGGCCACCGCGTCCGCCACCGCACCCAGCGCCGCCGCCACCGCGACCTCGTACCCCGGGGTCACGGACAACCGCTGCGCCGCCGGCCCCAACAGCCCCTCCAGCCGCGCCGCGAGCAGCTCCGCCGTGCCGTCCTTGCGGCGCAGCCCCATCGCCAGGGCATCCCGTCGCGCCGACACCGCCGCCCGCGAACGCTCCGCCGCCGCCAGCGCGTCCCGGGTCTCCCCGAGTCCGGCTTCCGCCGCCGCCAGCTCGGCCCGCGCCTCCTCGTACTCCCCCGACCCGGAGCCGGAGCCCGAGCCGGAAGCAGCACCCTCACCGGCCGCCGGGGACTCCTCCCCGACCTCCTCCGCCAGCGCCTCGTACTCCTCGCGCGCTTCCTCCGCACGCGCCCGCGCCCCGTCCCGCGCCACGACCAGCCGGTCGATCTCCGCCTGGGCCGCGCCCGCACGGGAACGGGCCGCACCGAGTCCGCCCCTCAGTCGCGCCAGCGCCTCGCGCCGGTCGGCGATGGCCCGCGCCACGTCCCGTAGCCGCCGTTCCTCGTCGGCCAGGGAACGCTCCAGCTCGGCCCGGTGGGCGACCGTGTCCTCCAGCGCCCTCGCGGCCGCCTCCAGCGAGGCCGTCAGCTCCGCCTCCTGCTCGCGGATCCGCGCGGCCTCCTTCTCCATCTCCTCCGGGTCCCGGCCCGTCCGCTCGTCCTCGGCCGGCGCCGAGGCCGAGGTGACCCGGGCGTCCGCCAGGGACACCGTCCCGCGCACCCGTTCGGCGAGCTGCGACAGCTCGTACCAGGTCTGCTGCGCCCGCTGGAGCCGTGGCGCGAGTTCCCGTACGGCCTCCTCCAGTTCGGATTCCCGCCGCACCGCCGCCGCGAGCTGCGCCTCGGCCGCCTCCTTGCGCTCCTTCAGGGCCGCCTCGTCCGCGATCTCCGCGTCGAGCGCGCCCTTCAGCGTGACGAGGTCGTCGGCGAGCAGCCGCAGCCGTGCGTCCCGCAGGTCGGCCTGGATCACGGCCGCCCGCCGGGCCACCGCCGCCTGCCGCCCCAGGGGCTTCAACTGCCGCTGCAGCTCGTTGCCCAGGTCCTGCACGCGCGCGAGATTTGCCTGCATCGCGTCCAGTTTCCGCAGCGCCTTCTCCTTGCGCTTGCGGTGCTTGAGCACCCCGGCCGCCTCCTCGATGAAGGCGCGGCGGCCCATCGGATCGGCGTGCAGCACGGAGTCCAGCTGGCCCTGCCCGACGATGACGTGCATCTCGCGGCCGATGCCGGAGTCGGAGAGCAGCTCCTGGATGTCGAGGAGGCGGCAGGTGTCGCCGTTGATCTGGTACTCGCTGCTGCCGCCGCGGAACATGATCCGCGTGATGGTGACCTCGGCGTACTCGATGGGCAGCGCGCCGTCGGAGTTGTCGATGGTGAGCGAGACCTCGGCGCGGCCCAGCGGCGGGCGGCCGGTCGTGCCGGCGAAGATGACGTCTTCCATCTTCCCGCCGCGCAGGGACTTGGCCCCTTGTTCTCCCATGACCCAGGAGAGCGCGTCCACCACATTGGACTTGCCGGAGCCGTTGGGGCCCACGACACAAGTGATGCCCGGCTCGAAGCGCAGGGTGGTTGCGGAGGCGAAGGATTTGAAGCCACGCAGGGTCAGGGACTTGAGGTGCACGCCGCCGGACTCTACCTTTCACGTTCGGTTTCGCCCATGAAGGTGCAGGGCACATCAGACGTTAAAGGAATGGGCCCCCCACCTGGCGCAACGCCGCTCGGCGGCCTTGTCCGAGGTGGGAAAGGCGGAATGTAGAACGGAACAGAGCGGAAAGAAAGAAGGGACGCCGAAGCGTCCCTTGCAGATCATGCAGTTCCGTTGATCGAGCGACGATGGGAGCGCGGATCAGGTGAGCGCAGGCTCCGCCTGGGGTACGTCGAGGTCGATGCCGTCGAGCAACGAGTCTCCGTGCTGTGCGGCGGCCGCGTTCAGAGCGTCGTTTTCGGACTGGATTCGTCCGAGCTCGGACTCGAGGTCCTGGACGCGCTGCTGAAGCCGTCGCATCTCGGCGAGGAGTCGCGGGTCGGAACCGCCGACGTAACCGAGAAGCGCCTTTGCCATGATGGATGGTCCTCCACACTGAGTGACCGACCGAAGCGGTGTGGGTCGTGAGGGAATCGCACCCGCGGATGTCCGGCAGCGACTGTCAGTCACTGCATCGATCTTTCGCTGACACTGTGTACTGCCAGCACTGCCAAACAGCTCAGGTGCGCGGGGCTTCCAGCGTCTCACCAAAAAGTTTGACGGTCAACACGATCACGCCCCGTATCGGCGGGCATCCCGGCCCTCGCAAGGGGCGTGGAGATCATCCTCGTCTCCGAGCCTTCCACGGATCCCCCGCGTCGGCAACGCGTCGACGATGAATGCGCAGTTCCGACCGCATGCGGACCATCCGGCGATGTGTTCAGTACATGATCAGTCGATCGCTCACCGGATCGCGAACCCGTCGTAACCACCGCGCGGTGTGCCCCAGATCTCTGTCACCCCGTCCACGATCCCGGGCGTGTCGGCGCCGTGCAGCCACTCCAGGAGCCGGTGGCAATTCTCACGTTGACCTTCGGCCACCACCTGTACTCGCCCGTCGTCCAGGTTGAGCGCGAAGCCGATCAGTCCGCCGATCTCCATGGCGTTGGCCCTGGTGAACCAGCGGAAGCCCACTCCCTGTACACGACCGCGCACCCAGGCGGTCATCCGCACATCTTCGTTCATGCCTGAACGCTAACCGGGCAAACAAATCCGGGTCACCGCACCCCCTCTCGCCATGGCGTACAGTCGCGCAGCAATGAGCTCACCCATTTGGGTGAGTAAAGGTTGATCTTGAAGTGCTTTGACGTGCTGGGAAGTGCCGCGAAGTGCTGATCCCGAACCCCAGGAAGGTGAGCCGCGATGGGACGCCACCGACTCCACGCCGCGCCGCGCCCCGGCGGCAAGCGCCGCGCCGCCCTGCGAGGGGGTCTGCTCGGCGCATCCGTGGCCGTGGTCCTCGGCACGGCGGCCGTCACCACGGGCTTCGTCCCGGTCGGCTCCTCCTTCCCCTACGTGGGGGTCAAGACTGCGGGCTCCGACGCGAAGACCGCGGACGCCAAGGCCCAGGCCTCGCCGAGCCCCGGGAGTGCGCTGGAGCAGCAGGGCGGCCTCGCCAACCTGTCGGGGCGGGCTCCCTCGGGAGCGGGCACCCCTTCTTCTCCCGCCCCCTCCGCCTCGCCTTCCCCGTCGGCCACCCCTTCCCCTTCCCCGTCTCCCTCCACGGAGCCGACGAAGACCCCGGAGGCGAGCCCGACCCCGACCCCGACCCCGGTGAAGCCGAAGACTTCCGCGCCGAAGCCCTCCGCTCCCGCGGCTCCGGCCGTCCCGCCCACGTCGGCCGGCCACTCCGCCGAGGAGACCGCCGTACTGACCCTGGTGAACCAGGAGCGCGCGCAGGCGGGCTGCGGTCCGGTCCGGGCGAACCCGCCGCTGGCGGCGCTGGCCGGAGCCTTCAGCAAGGACATGGCCGTCCGCGGCTTCTTCGACCACACGGACCCCGACGGCAACACCCCGTGGGACCGCGCCACCAAGGCCGGCATATCGGGGATGGGCGGCGAGAACATCGCCCGCGGCCAGGGCGACGCGGCCGCCGTGATGAAGGCCTGGATGAACAGCCCGGGCCACAAGGCCAACATCCTCAACTGCGAGTTCCGCACCCTGGGCGTCGGCGCGTACAACGCCGCCGGCGGCCCCTGGTGGACCCAGGACTTCGGCTTCTAGCAGCCCGAAACGGGCAGGGGCACGGTCTAGCGCGGCGATATCCGCCGCACCCGACCGTGCCCCCGCCCGTTTCTCCGTACCGCACCCGTGCCGGGCGGGCAGCGCCCGGCACCCGGGGCGTGGGTCAGACCCGTCAGACCCCGGCCAGGGCGGCGCGGCCCGCGAGCAGGACACGGGCCTGCTCGGTGACGCGGCTGCCGAGGTGCTCGGCGGTGGCGATGTCGGCCTTGTGGACGAACTCGGGACCCTGGTCACCGTTGGACTGGGCGGCGGCGCCGTCGAAGAAGCCGAGGCGGTTGATGTCGTTCTCGGAACCGGTGCTGGAGTTCCAGCCCGGCTTCAGACCCAGGTTGACCCAGCTCATGCCGTGCTGCGAGGCCAGCGTCTGGAAGTAGTCGAGGGTGTTGCCCTTGTCGCCGGACTTGGAGCCGGAGTTGGTGAAGCCCGCGGCGACCTTGTCCTGCCAGCCCGCCGCGAACCAGATCTTCGAGGTGGCCTCGGCGAAGACGTGGAAGGCACCGGAGGCGGTGCCCATGTAGGTCGGAGCACCGAAGACGATCGCGTCGGACGCGGTCAGGAGCTCCCACTGCGCGTCGTCGATCTCGTCGACCTTGATCAGGTGCACGGTCGCACCGGCGTCGATGGCGCCGGCCTTGACGGCCTCGGCGATCACGGCGGTGTGGCCGTAGCCGGAGTGGTAGGCGATCGAGACGACGGGGGTGTACGTGATTCCGGACAAGACGGTCTCCCTCGGAAAACACCGTGGGGTGCACGGCGTTGTGCGGCTGTGCGGCGTGATGCAACGACACCGAGGTAACCACTAACTTTTCGAAAGCGCAACCTGGATGGCTGGCGCTGCACAGTAGTAGGCTGAAACCATGCAGACTCCAGGGTGTGGCGAGACCGAGGGCGACGGCGTGCCCGAACAGGCCTCCGAAGCTTTCGATGTGTTCGCTCGCACGTGCCCGTCCCGCGAGACGCTGGAACACGTCACGGGTCGCTGGGGCAGCCTCACGGTCGGTGCCCTGTCCAAGGGGCCGTGCCGGTTCAACGAGCTGCGTCGCCGCGTGGACGGCATCAGCGAGAAGATGCTCTCCCAGACCCTGCACGCACTGGAGCGCGACGGCATCGTCAACCGGGAGGCCCAGCCGACGAACCCGCCGCGCGTCGACTACGAGCTGACCCCGTTCGGCGTGACGGTCGCGGAGCGCGTGGACGCGCTCATTGGACTGCTGGAGGACAGCATGCCCTCGGTGCTCTCTTCCAGGTCCGCCTACGACGCCACGCGCGAAGACCGCTGGCAGCGCGGGCAGAAGTAGCTCGACCGGTTCATCCAGGGGCGGCGGCGCATCGGAGTGCCGCAGCGCCGGCAGGGCTCGTCCTCCCGCCCGTAGGCGTCGAGGGAGCGGTCGAAGTAGCCGGACTCGCCGTTGACGTTGACGTAGAGGCTGTCGAAGCTGGTGCCGCCGACGGCCAGGGCCTCGTTCATGACGTCCCGGACATGGCCGAGGAGCTCCGCGCTGCGAGGGCGCGTGAGGGTGGCCGTGGGGCGCTCGTAGTGCAGCTTGGCGCGCCAGAGCGATTCGTCCGCGTAGATGTTTCCGACCCCGCTGATCAGCGACTGGTCGAGCAGCGCCCGCTTCACGGTGGTGCGCTTGGCACGCAGCGCCAGATGGTAGGCCGTCTCGTCGAACAGCGGGTCCAAGGGGTCACGCGCGATGTGCGCGATGACGTCGGGCAGCCCTTCCGCGCTGTCGGGGACGCAGGGGTGCAGCGACAGCCCGCCGAAGGTGCGCTGGTCGACGAAGCGCAGTTCCGTCCCGGCCTCGTCCCCGAACCGCACCCGGATGCGCAGGTGCTTCTCGTCGGGGGCCCCCTCGGGCTGCACGAGGAGCTGCCCGCTCATTCCGAGGTGCCCGAGCACGGAGTGCTCCCGCTCCTCCAGCGGCAGCCACAGGTACTTGCCGCGCCGCCTCGGCACCCCGAAGGTCTCCCCCGTGAGCCGCGCCGCGAAATCGGCGCCGCCGCCCTCGTGCCGGCGTACGGCGCGCGGGTGCAGGACCTCGACGCTCTCCACGGTCCGCCCGGCCACCCAGCGCTCCAGCCCGCGCCGCACCACTTCGACCTCGGGCAGCTCGGGCACGGTGTTCCTCCGGGGGTTCGGATCGGGCTCTTTCCCGCGAGCGTACCGACCCACCCTGCGGGGCTCGTCCCCCACCCGCTCTTCCGGAGGCCGGCCGGCGCCCGGAAACGGGTCCGCCCCGCCACCTGCCGGAGCAGGTGACGGGGCGGGGAGTTCCCGGAAGAACGGGTCAGGCGTCCGGCGCCGGGTCGGCGGGGGTCGTCGCCCCGTCGTCCTCGGCCGGAGCGGCCGCGGTCCCGGCCGGAGCCGCGATCCGCTTGTCCGCCGCGGTACTGATACCGCGCCACGCGGACTCGGCCGCCTGCTGTTCCGCTTCCTTCTTGCTGCGCCCGACACCGGTGCCGTAAGAAGTCCCACCGACGCGCGCAGCGGCGGTGAAGGTCTTCTCGTGGTCCGGGCCGGTCTCGGTGACCAGGTATTCGGGCACCCCGAGACCTTCGGCGGCCGTGAGTTCCTGGAGACTGGTCTTCCAGTCCAGGCCGGCGCCGAGGTTCGAGGACCTGTCGATGAGCGGGTCGAAGAGCCGGTGAACCAGCTCCGAGGCCGCATCGAGACCCTGGTCGAGGTAGACCGCGCCGATCACCGCTTCAAGGGTGTCGGCGAGGATGGAGGCCTTGTCCCGGCCACCCGTGCCCTCTTCACCCCGGCCGAGCCGGATGAAGGAGCCGAGTTCGAGGCCGCGGCTGACTTCCGCCAGTGCACGCGAGTTGACTACCGCGGCCCGCAGTTTGGCCAGTTGGCCTTCCGGCAGGTCGGGGTGGGTCGTGTACAGCGTGTCCGTGACCACCAGGCCCAGCACGGAGTCCCCGAGGAACTCCAGGCGTTCGTTGGTGGGCAGACCGCCGTTCTCGTACGCGTACGAGCGGTGGGTCAGCGCACGCACCAGAAGGGCGGACTCGAGTCGATACCCGAGCCGCCCTTCCAGAAGCACGTGGGACGAGGCCGCGTTGTTACTGACTGCCTGCTTCTCAGCGTTGGACAGCTCAGACATTGCGCCTCTCACCAGCCGCTCAGACCTCGAGGACCTGGCGCTTGTTGTAGGTGCCGCAGCTCGGGCACGCAATGTGCTGGAGCTTCGGCTCCTGGCAACGCTCACACGAAACCAGGGTGGGGACCGCAGCCTTCCACTGCGACCGGCGGTGGCGCGTGTTGCTGCGCGACATCTTCCGCTTCGGAACAGCCACGGCTACTTCTCCTGCTTCTCGGCGGCGCTCTGAACTCCGTCGGAGGCAGTGCCGCTCATATTGTCCTTCTCGACGCCCTGATCGGTGACGAGTCCCTGCAATGCCGCCCAACGGATGTCGACGGCGTCATGGTGGTGGTCCGGGTCGTCGTTCAGGCTGAGCCCGCAATCGGGGCACAGTCCGAGACAGTCCTCCCGGCACACCGGCTGCAGCGGCAGTGCGAGCACCACCACGTCGCGCAGCACGGATTCGAGGTCGAACAAACCGTCCTCGAGAAAGAGCGTGTCCTCGTCGTCCTCGGCGTCGTCGGCCGGCTCCGCCTTGGAGCGGATCCGGTCGTCGGCGTCAGGGTACGAGAACATCTCCTGGAACTCCGCCTTGAGCTCGCGCTCGACGGCCTCCAGACACCTTACGCACTCCCCGGTCGCCCAGCCACGGACGGTGCCTGTGACAAGCACCCCTTCCATGACCGCTTCCAGGCGGAGCTTGAGGTTCAGCGGGTTGCCCTGGGGCACTCCGATGACACCGGCGAGACCGAGGTCCGCCGGTGCCGCGATCTCGCGGGACAGCCGCAGCATGGCACCAGGACGCCGACCCAGCTCGTGCGTGTCGAACACGAGGGGGTTGCGGTGGTCGAGGTGGGTGTTCAGGGCTGTTCCCGCTTTCACAAAATCACTGGAGACTGCTGAAAATCAAGGTTTCCGCCACTCAGGGGCAGCATGGATCGCGGTGCATACGCGCGACCGAAGAGCCAGGATACCCGCCGCGTCGCTCTGAGCCCAATCCAGGTCCGCGGCGAGCTCAGCGGCCCTGTTCGTACTGGCGCAGCTGGTCCAGATTGATCATGCTCGTGTCGAAGAAGCTGGTCTCGTCGAGCGCCGCCTGCTGGTCGTGCGTGCCCTGCTGGGGCTGCTGGTAGCCGCCGTACGGATCGGGCTGCTGCTCGTACGAGACCGCGTACGGGTCGGGCTGCTGCTGGACCTGCTGGTCGGCATAGTGCGCGGCGTAAGCCGCTCCAGTGGAGCCGGTGCCCGCACCGGAGTAGGGGTCCTGGTACGCGTAGGCGTCCTGCTGGACGGGCTGCTGGTAGGCATACGGGTCGTACGCCGGCTCCGGCTGGGCCTGCGCCTGCGCGGGGATCAGCGGAACCTGCGGCTCGGCCAGCCCCGCCAGGAAGTCCGCGTCGCTCGAGGAGCGCGACTGCTGGTGCCCCGCCGCGTCCTGGGCGGCCATGTGCGCGCCGAGGTCGTCGGTGGCCACGCGGCCGAGGAGCTTCTGGCGGCCCCGGCCGACGGCCTCCAGGGTCTTGGAGAGCACTGCCTCGAAGGTCGCCAGCTTGGTGTCCACGTACGCGTCGGCCTGCTCCCGCTGCGTCTGCGGGTCGTGGCTGCGCTCGGGCGCCTCGGCGTCCGGGTAGCCCTGGTCGTCCAGCCCGGGCCCGCGGCCGAGCAGCTTCTCGCGGCCCCGGTCCACCGAGCCGATGGTCTTGGTGAGCACGACCTCGAAGTTCGCGAGCTTGCTGTCGACGTAGTCGTCGGCCTCGGCCTTGACCTCGTCCGCCTCGCGGCGGGCCTCTGCCAGGATCCGGTCCGCCTCGTCCTGGGAGCGCCGTGCGACCTCGGTGTCGGAGATCAGCGAACCGCGCTGGGCGTGCGCCGACTCGATGATCCGGTCGGCCTCGCGGCGGGCCTCCTCGACCATCTGCTCCCGGCCGCCGATGAGCTCCTGGGCCTGTGCGAGCGAGCCCGGCAGGGCCTTGCGGACCTCTTCGAGCTGGGCGAGCAGCTCGGCGCGGTTGATCACGCACGAGGCCGACATGGGCATGGATCGGGCGCTGCCGACGGCCGCGACGATCTCGTCGAGCTTCTTCTGCACGTCCATGGGTGCTCGCACTCTCTCGGCCCCGGGCGGTTCCCGAGACGGACGGGACGACTGTAAGGCCACCGGCCCGGGAGCCGACACCGGCTGACTCCTGGTCAGCGGGCGCCGGCGGGCGGGGTCAGCGCTCGGCCAGGCGCTCCAGCAGCGCGGCGTGCACGTGCGCGGGCAGCAGGTGGGCGACGTCGCCGCCCCAGGCCGCCACTTCCTTGACCAGGGAGGAGGACAGGAAGCTGTAGGTGGGGTTGGTCGGGACGAAGAGCGTCTCGACGCCCGACAGACCCATGTTCATCTGGGCCATCTGCAACTCGTAGTCGAAGTCGCTGACGGCGCGCAGGCCCTTGACGATGGCCGGGATCTCCCGCTGCTTGCAGAAGTCGACGAGGAGCCCGTGGAAGGACTCGACCACGATGTTGCCGTAGGCGGCGGTCGCTTCGCGGATCAGCTCGATCCGCTCCTCGACGGTGAAGAGCCCCTGCTTGGACTGGTTGATCATCACGGCGACGTGGACCACGTCGTAGAGCCGGGAGGCCCTGCCGATGATGTCGAGGTGCCCGTTGGTGATGGGGTCGAACGACCCCGGACAGACGGCGCGGCGCAACTGCATTCCCTCGTTCCCGGGTGCGGGCTTCATGACTCTTCGCTGATGGAGGCGGCGCGACCGTACCAAAGGGTGCCCTCGCCGTACTTCCTGGAGCGCAGCGGCTCGAAGCCGTCCGGCCACGGGAAGGCCCCGCTGCGGGTCCTGCGCTCCACGGTGACGAGCGCGTCGTCGGTGAGCCAGCCATTGGACCGGAGTGTGAGGAGGATCTCGCACAGGGCGGCGTGCTCGACCTCGTACGGCGGGTCCAGGAAGACCATGTCGTACGGATCCCCGTGCGCGGCGCCGGCCGCGATCTGCTCGGCCTTGCCCGACCGGAATTCGGCGCCGGGCAGGCCCACCGACGCGATGTTGTCCTTGATCGCCTTGGCGGCCTTGGCGTCGGGCTCGACCAGCAGCGCGTGGTCCGCGCCGCGGGAGAGAGCCTCCAGGCCGACGGCGCCGGAACCGGCGTAGAGGTCGAGGACGCGGGCCCCCTCGACTCCGTGCAGCGACTCCCAGGTGGAGAAGAGGCCTTCGCGCATCCGGTCCGAGGTCGGGCGGGTGCCGGTGCCGGGCGGTACGGCGAGGCGTCGCCCGCCGGCGCTTCCGGCGATCACGCGGGTCATCTGGGGTCCTTCGGTGAGCGGGGCGGAGGATGGTGCAGGCCTCCAACGATAGGTCGTGCCCGTCACCCCTTCTCCAGGTACTGCTCCCGCTCGGTGTCCAGCAGGGCGTCCAGGGCGGTCCGCAGGCCCGGCAGCTCCGTGAGCTCGGGATCGGCGGCGACCACGCGGGTGGCCTCCTCCCGGGCCTGGGTGATGACCTCCTCGTCCTCGATCACCGCGAGCATCCGCAGCGAGGAGCGGACACCGGACTGGGCCTGGCCGAGCACATCGCCCTCGCGGCGCTGTTCCAGGTCGATGCGGGAGAGCTCGAAGCCGTCCAGGGTGGCGGCGACGGCCGCGAGCCGGGCGCGGGCGGGGCTGGCCTCGTGCATCTCGCTGACCAGCAGGCACAGGCCGGGGGCGGAGCCGCGGCCGACGCGGCCGCGGAGCTGGTGGAGCTGGGAGACGCCGAAGCGGTCCGCGTCCATGATGACCATGACGGTGGAGTTGGGGACGTTCACGCCGACCTCGATGACGGTGGTGGCGACCAGCACCTTGACCTCGCCCGCGGTGAAGCGGCGCATCACGTCGTCCTTGTCGGCGGGGTCCATCCGCCCGTGCAGCACCTCGACGGACAGTCCGGCGAGGGGGCCGCGGGTGAGCTGCTCGGCGATCTCCAGCACCGCGAGCGGGGGCCGCCTGTCGCCGTCCTCCTCGGCCGCCGCCTTCTTCTTGGCGGCGGCTCCCTTGGCGCCCTTGGCTCCCTTGCCGTTCTCGTCCTCCCCGTCGCCGATGCGCGGGCAGACCACGTACGCCTGGTGGCCGTTCTCCACTTCCTCGCGGACCCGCTCCCAGGCGCGGGCCAGGAAGTGCGGCTTGTCCTTGGCGGGCACCACGTGGGTCGCGATCGGGGAGCGGCCGGCGGGGAGCTGGTCCAGTACGGAGGTCTCCAGATCTCCGAAGACGGTCATGGCGACCGTCCGCGGGATCGGGGTGGCCGTCATGACGAGCAGGTGCGGGGGCTGCTTGCCCTTGGAGCGCAGGGCGTCGCGCTGTTCCACGCCGAAGCGGTGCTGCTCGTCGACGACGACCAGGCCGAGGTCGTGGAACTGCACCTTGTCCTCGATCAGCGCGTGCGTGCCGATCACGAGCCCGGCCTCGCCGGTGATCAGGTCGAGCAGCGCCTGACGGCGGGCGGGCATCCCCATCGAGCCGGTGAGCAGGACGACTTTGGTCCCCCGGTCGGAGCCGCCGAGCATGCCTCCCTCGGCGAGCTCGCCCATCATCTCGGTGATGGACCGGTGGTGCTGCTGTGCGAGCACCTCGGTGGGGGCGAGCATGGCGGCCTGTCCGCCGGAGTCGACGACGGCGAGCATGGCCCGCAGGGCGACCATTGTCTTTCCGCTGCCCACCTCGCCCTGGAGGAGGCGGTGCATCGGGTGGTCGGTGGCGAGGTCGTCGAAGATCTCCTTCGAGACGGTCTGCTGGCCTTCGGTGAGGGTGAAGGGGAGCTTGGCGTCGAAGGATTCGAGGAGGCCGCCGGGGGTGGGGCGGCGGGGTACGGCCGGGAGCTGGGAGTCTGCGTGCCGGCGGCGGGCCAGGGCGACCTGGAGGACGAAGGCCTCGTCCCATTTGAGGCGCCCTCGGGCGTCCTCGATGTCGGCCTTGGTGACCGGGCGGTGGATCTTCAGCAGGGCCTCGGTGAGCGGGACCAGTGCGCGGTCCTCGCGCAGGGCGGGCGGCAGCGGGTCGACGACCTCCTGGGCCCTGGGGAGCACCGCGTCCACGCACTTGGCGATCTTCCAGGACTCCAGCTTCGCGCAGGCCGGGTAGATCGGGATGAGCTGGCTCGCGAAGGCGGCGGCCGCGTCCCGGTCGGAGGCGTCCGCGCCGAGGGGCTCGTAGGCGGGGTGGGCGAGCTGGAGCTTGTGGTTGAACATCCCGACCTTGCCCGCGAACATCGCGCGGCTGCCGGGCAGCAGTTCCTTGTGCGGTTTGTGGACGCCGGAGCCGAAGAAGACGAGCTGGAGCCGTCCGCTGCCGTCGGTGATGGTGACTTCGAGGCGCTTTCCGCCTCCCCGGCTGCCCTGGTACGTCAGCAGCCGCGCGTCGGCGACCTGCGCGACCACCGTGACGTGTTCGTCGATCTGGTCGGCGAGTTCGGCCAGCGAGGTCAGCTCGCCGCGCTCCGCGTACCGCCGGGGGTAGTGGTGGAGCAGGTCCAGGGCCGTGTGCAGGCCGAGCTGCTCGGCCAGCACCTTCGCGGTGGCGGGGCCGAGGGTCTTCTTGAGGTCTTCGTCGAGCGCGGGCACGTGTTCCATTGCACACCATCGCGCTGACAACCCGGCTATTCCACCCCGATGAGCAGCGGCGCGGACCAGCGGCCGCCCTGGTAGGTGACGGTGTCCACGGCGAGGTGGCCGTGCTGGACGTACGCCTCCAGGCGCTCGGCCAGCGCGTCCGGCACCTCGGGGCCCAGGACGAGGGTGACCAGTTCGCCGCCGGATCCGAGCATGCGGGCCAGGACGGCCTCGGCGGTCTCGGCCAGGCCCGTGCCGATGACGGCCACGTCGCCGTCGATGAGCCCGAGCACGTCGCCGGCCTGGCAGATGCCGGCCGAGGTGAAGGACTGCCGTTCGGCGACGGCGAGTTCGCCGTAGCGGGTGGCTCCGGCGGCCGCCGTCATGGCGACCACGTCCTCGTCGAAGGTGCCGTCCGGGTCGTGCACGGCGAGGGCCGCCAGGCCCTGGACCTCGGAGCGGGTGGGGATGACGGCGACCCGTACGCCTTCCGCGCGCGCCTGCTGGGCGGCGGCTGCCGCGACCGCGCGCAGTTCGGCGCCGTTCGGGAGCAGGACGACCTCGCGGGCGTGCGCCTCGCGGATGGCGTCGGCCAGTTCGGCGACGGCCGGCGGTTCTCCGGGCCGGGCGAGCACGGTGGTGGCGCCCGCCTCTCCGCAGAGCCCGGCCAGTCCCTCGCCCTGGACCACGGCGACGACCGCGCGCTGGGAGCGTTCGCCGCGGGCCCGGCGGCGTTCGTCGCCGAAGTGCGTGATGCGGATCCGGTACGGCCGCCCGGCGACCACCGCGGCCTCCACGGCCGCGCCGGGGTCGTCGACGTGGACGTGGACGTTCCACAGCCCGTCGCCGCCGACCACCACGAGCGAGTCCCCGAGGACGTCGAGCCGGTCGCGCAGCCGGTCGACCTCCGCCTCGGCGGCCTCCAGCAGGTAGATCACCTCGTAGGCGGGTCCGCCGTGCTGCTCCTCCTCGGCGCAGGGCTCCGGCGTCCTCGGTACGGGCACGGCCCGGCCGCGCACCGGCTCGGGCGCCGGCTCCCGCCCGGACAGCGCCTGCCACAGGGCCCCGAGTACGGCGACCAGTCCGCAGCCCCCGGCATCGACCACTCCGGCCCGCCCGAGCGCGGCCAGCTGCCCCGGGGTTTCGGCGAGGGCCGCGCGGGCTCCGTCGTAGGCGGCCCCGGCCACGTCGGCTGCGTTCCCGGTGGGTCCGGCGGCGGCCTCGGCGGCCTTGGCGGCGGCGGTGGCGACGGTGAGCATGGTGCCCTCCACCGGGTGCGCGACGGCCCGGTACGCCTCTTCGGCGGCCCGGGTCAGTGCCTGCGCGAGCAGCCGCGCGGGATCGCGTCCGGCGGGTTCGTCGCCGAGTACGTCGGCCACTCCGCGCAGCAGCTGCGCGAGGATCGTCCCGGAGTTGCCCCGGGCGCCTATCAGGGCGCCGTGCGCGAAGGCCCGTACGGCCTCGGGGAGGGAGGCTCCGGCTGTGCCGTCGGTCACTCCGGCGAGGAGGTCGGCGAGTTCGCGGTCGGCCGATTCGGCGGTCAGGTAGAGGTTGGTACCGGTGTCCGCGTCGGCGACGGGATAGACGTTGATCGCGTCGATGTCCTCGCGGGCCCGGCCCAGTGCGGCCAGGGCCAGCGAGCTCCAGGTGCGTACCGCTTCGGCGTTCAGGGGGTACGGCTGAGGCTGGTGCGCCACCGGGCGTTCCTCCTTGTGCGGGCCAGGGTTCACCGCAGGGTAACGAAGGACTGCCGGGCCGGCGGGACCCCGGGGCGGGGGCGGCCGTGGACATGGTAGTTTTCTTGGACCGAGGCAGTCGTTGTATGCTGCTCCGGTTGCCCGATGAGAGTCGGGCCATTCCCCCCGGCAAACCACTTCAGATCTCTGATACCGGTGCGCCGGGATTCACTGTAAGTGCATCTGAAGTCTTTGGAGTGACCTGTGGCTGCCAACTGCGACGTTTGCGCCAAGGGGCCGAGCTTCGGCAACAGCATTTCCCACTCGCACCGCCGCACCTCGCGTCGCTGGAACCCGAACATCCAGCGTGTCCGTGCCGTGGTCAATGGGACGCCGAAGCGCCTCAACGCCTGCACCTCGTGCATCAAGGCCGGCAAGGTCTCGCGCTGACGCCTTCCGTCGTAGCGCAGCCCTTTCCGGTTGCTGAGAAGGCCGGTCCACCTGGTGGACCGGCCTCTTGCTTTGCCTGATCGAGCAAGATCAAACCTGTAGGGCCTGCTCCATCCCGTGAATCCACGGGGCGGAGCAGGCCCTACAGGCGTTTCGGCACGGGCGTTTCGGCAGCGCCGTTTCAGCCCGGCCGTTTCAGCGCCACCGCCACGCGTGGTCCACCGGTCCGATGCCCGCACCGAGGGCGAACCCGGCGGCGATGGCGCCGGTGACGTACTCCTTGGCCTCGGTGACGGCCTCCGGGACGGTCCTGCCCTTGGCCAGGCCCGCCGCGATCGCGCTGGCGAGCGTGCAGCCGGTGCCGTGGGTGTGCCGGTTGTCGTAGCGGGGGGCGCGCAGCCAGCGTTCGTCGGAGCCGTCCGTCAGGAGGTCCACGGCCTCGTCCCCGTGGGCGGCGAGGTGGCCGCCCTTGATCAGCGCCCACGCGGGCCCGTACGCGAGGACCGCGTCGGCGGCCCGGCGCATGTCGTCCTCGGTCTCCACGACGACTCCGGTGAGCTGGGTCACCTCGTCCAAGTTCGGCGTGGCGACCGTGGCCCGGGGCAGCAGTTCTCCCCGTACGGCGTCCAGCGCGGTGGCGGCGAGGAGCGCGTCCCCGTGCTTGGAGACGCCTACCGGGTCCACGACGGCCGGGGCGGCGGTTGCGGCGAGCAGTTCGGCCACGGTCTCCACGAGGGCGGCCGAGGACAGCATTCCCGTCTTCACGGCCTGGACGCCGATATCGTCCGCCACGGCCCTGTACTGGCCCTTCACGGCCTCCGCGGGCAGTTCCCAGACGCCTTTGACGCCCAGCGAGTTCTGCGCGGTCACAGCGGTCACCACGCTCATCCCGTGGACCCCGAGCGCCAGCATGGTCTTGAGGTCGGCCTGGATGCCGGCGCCGCCGCCGGAGTCGGATCCGGCGACGGTCAGGCACAGCGGCGGGTGCGGGCGGCCTCGGGAGGAGTCCGCGGAGCGGGGGGAACCGCTCATCGCGGGGTGTCCTCCGCGGCCGTGTCGCCGCCGAAGTGGTCCCATCCGCCGGTGGAGGCCCAGGGGGCGCCGTCGACGGTCACCTGGGGCAGCGCGGAGCGGTTCTGGACCTCGCCGATGACCTTCCAGCGGGCCGGGAGCTTCACGTCCGGCGGGAAGGTGGCGACGATCGCGTGGTCCTCTCCCCCGGTGAGGACCCACTGGAGCGGGTCCACGCCGACGGCCTGGCCGATGTCGTGCATCTGCGTCGGGATGTCGACGGCCGCCGAGCGCAGGTCGATCCGTACCTTGCTGGCCTCGGCGATGTGCCCGAGGTCCGCGATCAGGCCGTCGCTGACGTCGGTCATGGCGGTGGCGCCGAGTCCGGCGGCCGCGGGGCCCGCGTGGTAGGGCGGCTCGGGGCGCCGGTGGGCCTCGACGAAGGCCCGCGGCGAGCGGAAGCCCCGCGAGAGCACGGCGAATCCGGCCGCGGACCAGCCGAGCCAGCCGGTCACGGCCACGACGTCGCCGGGCTGGGCGCCGGAGCGCAGCACGGGGTCGTGGTTGCGCAGGTCGCCGAGGGCCGTGATGGCCACGGTGATGATGTCGCCGCGGACCACGTCGCCGCCGACCACGGCCGCACCGGCGACCTGGCATTCGTCGCGGATGCCGTCCATCAGCTCGGTGGGCCAGGTGGCCGGCAGCTCCGCCGGGACGACGAGGCCGAGCAGCAGCGCGGTCGGCACCGCGCCCATGGCGGCGATGTCCGCGAGGTTCTGCGCGGCGGCCTTGCGGCCGACGTCGTAGGCGGTGGACCAGTCGCGCCGGAAGTGCCTGCCCTCCAGCAGGATGTCCGTGCTCGCCACGACCCGCCGGTCGGGGGCCGACACCACCGCGGCGTCGTCGCCCGGGCCGACCCGGACCGCCGGGGTGGTGGTGAGCCGTGAGGTGAGCTCTCGAATGAGCCCGAACTCCCCCAGCTCGCCCACAGTGCCCTTCATCGCTGTGCCCCTTCTTGCCCAGTCCGCTTGCGGTCGCGAGCCGTCACAGCTCTGGGTACCGTCAACAGATACGTCAACTTCTGCTCTCCGTACGCCCCGCTGTGCGTGGAGCCGGACCCGCGGGTCTCCCCGCGGCGCTCGGCAACGCGGTACCGTGGCGTCCCTTCTTCCCCGGGCCCACCCGTCATCCCCGGGCCCACCCGAAGGGTAGGGGAAATGATCCTCGTGGCCGCCCTGGAGGTTCCGTGGTACAGGCGTACATCCTCATCCAGACCGAGGTGGGCAAGGCGTCGTTCGTCGCCGAGTCCATCGCGCAGATCGCGGGGGTGATCCAGGCCGAGGACGTGACCGGCCCGTACGACGTGATCGTGCGCGCCCAGGCCGACACCGTGGACGAGCTCGGCCGCATGGTCGTGGCCAAGGTCCAGCAGGTGGAGGGGATCACCCGCACCTTGACCTGCCCGGTCGTCCATCTGTAGCCCCCGTCTACTCTTGGCCGGTGATGTCACGACACCGCCGGCCCTTCTCTCTGCTCGCCGCACTGTCCGCGCTGGCCGCCTCGGCGGCCCTCGTGGGCTGTTCCCCGGGTGATTCCGAGGCACGGGTGGATCCGCCGTCCGCTCCGCCCGCCGATGTCGCGGGTCTCTGTGCGGCGCTGCACAAAGAGCTCCCGGGAACGGTGGCCTCGCTGGCCCGGACCCCGGCGCTGCCGGAGTCGGACCTGACCGCCGCGTGGGGTGGCTCGGCGATCGTACTGCGGTGCGGTATCCCCAGGCCCGCGAAGATGCTGGACGAAAAGGCGGAGGGCGTCGACGTGAACGGTGTCGGCTGGCTCCTGGAAAAGCTGGCCGACGGCGGCTTCCGGTTCACCACCGGAAGCCGGCTGGCGTACACGGAGGTCCGGGTCGACAAGGAGCATGCCACGGATGCGGGGATGCTGGTGGGCCTGTCCGCATCGATCGCCAAGACCGTTCCGGTGGGCGTCTCCTCGTACTGACCCCCGTACCGGCCCTCCCC